>NZ_JAYGIG010000002.1:0-151534 GCF_034932105.1 Leptothoe sp. PORK10 BA2
GGGGTACCAAGGGATTGCTCGCTATCATACCAACTGCTTTATTCCTAAGAAAAAGCCCAAGAAGGGCGATCTATCTGAGGCAGACCGAGACTTCAATCGAACGCTCAGTCGTGAGCGCATCTGTATTGAGCATGTCAATCGTCGCCTCAAGATTTTCAAGCTGCTAGCTCAGCGCTATCGCAACCGACGACGACGCTATGGGCTGCGATTCAATTTGATAGCGGCACTCTACAATTATGAACTCAACCTTGCCGAAGACTGGCAGCAAAATACAGCAATTTAGCACATAATCATTTTTGCAAGAGGTCTATTGAGGCGACCATCGTACTGTTGCCGCAGTCTTTCTGCCAGTGGCAAGGCATAGACAAAACAGCCAAGGCAATTGACTTGAAAGACTCGCAAGGGATTGAGCCGTTATACTTGAAAATCTCCCTGTAGTCCTTGGCCACGCCAAAAGCCGGGAGAATCCATGTACGATGGTCTAAATACCAGGATTCTTGGTAGCTAAGGTCCAGGTCAATAGCTTATTGGTAGGCCCGTTGGGCGGGGCTGCGAGTCCAGCAACTTTGACAACAAACTATCCTTACTCGAAGCTGCTGGCCTCGCCCCAAAGAACCCTGGAAAGTATGAACAGCACCGATTGGGGCTTTAGTCATAGCGAATGCCATTGTGCTCTAGCCAGCCATCCTCGTGCCAATCCCTAGGATCATCATGGGTCCAGTGCAGAATGCCACCGCGCTCATTCCATTCATATTCCCCCCGAAAACGGACCTCATCGCCTTCCCTCAACCCACTAATCCGTTGAGATACATCACTATCAATATTGTGACTCACCAGCAACGACTGCCCCGACCCTAGGCGCAGAATAAACTTCTGATGGCGGGACCCTTCCAAATCGTCCGGTAGCAGCTTCTCCACTCGACCCACCCCTTCCACAATCAAGTCTGACTCCCTATTGCGATAGGCCTGCATCAACGCATCATCATCTTTCGCCTCAGCTCGTCGAGCATCGTTATGGTGGGGGGCAGCATCCGCCATGGGCATAGACCAAGGAAACAACACAGACACTTTCATCACTGGCATAAGCAGTATAAAACCAGCTAGAAGAGGCATGACTAAAAAACTTTGAAATGCCTTCAGGACAGAGCTTTTGACCATATCAGTGGAGAACCGTATACGGTAATGTCGGTGTAATTTTACCCTATCCCATGGGGGCATTCACCACCTGCGCCCATTCTCGTTGTTTGCGATTATGAATTTGTCGGACAAGAGAGACACCCCATGAAAACATCTGCACAACAATCCATTATCGAAGGTCTACGCAACTGGTATCGCAACGCTATCCGCAATTCTAAATATCGTTGGATCGTTGTTTTTGGTAGCCTCCTCTATCTCGTTAGCCCGTTCGATATTTCACCTGATGTTTTGCCGATTATTGGCTGGCTCGATGATGGCATCATTGCCACCCTGCTAGTGACTGAGGTGTCCCAACTCCTCTTTGAACAGGTCAATGCCTCTAAGAAAAAGGCGAATAAAGAGACCACTCAAAAGGCCGACGCCACTGCTAATACCGCCACTGCAACCGAGCAGGTGGTTGATGTACAGGCGGTATCCGTAAGCTAATTCAATCTTCCCAGCAGGTTTGTTGCTTACATCTTTTGTTCAACGTTCAATTCAACATTCAACTCATTCAATAAGGTACAGAATCATGACTTATAACAACACCCAAGCCGTTAACGAAAACTTTGAGTCCATCAAGGCAGAAGGCGGTCGTCGCACCCAAAAGATTGCTCACATTCTCAAGTCTGCCTTTTCTGAGGCGGTCAATGAGGTGAAAGATGGTGCTAGCACTGTCAGCCCTCTGGCCAAAGATTTAGCGGGCAATGCGGTTCAAGTGGTCAAGCAAAAGGGCCAAGAAGCCTATGTGAATGCCAAGCAAGCAGCCAAGGAAACAGCCACCGATGAGCAGGACATCATCACCCAGTTTAAGCTGAAGCTCCAGGCTATTGTGGATGCTGTTAAGGCCACTCTGTTTGGCCGGGCAGCTGCAGAGGAGTCAGACGTGGTTGCCCTAATCAAAACAGAAACTGAGGTCCATACGCCTGAGGTCCAAGCCACAGAGGTCCATACCGTAGTGACGGTTGATGCCACTGCTGACGTTGCCTAGGTTGCCCTAGGGTTCTATTCCTTGATTGTTAGGTACGCTATGAACGCTGGTTTCCTGAGGAAACTGGCGTTTTTTTGTAGGTATGAGCTGAGGATTTGATCAATGGAGGAAAACGTTAAGAAAGCTACCCAACTGGACACTCCTATGCATTTTTCAGGGTATCTAGACAGGTTTTATCGGATCGTAGAGTTATGTAACCTAAGCACTTTGGGTTTTCGGAACAACACTGATATACTTCCAGCAATTCACTTTGAAGGATGAAAAAGTGTGTGTCTGCATACACTTTTTCCCAATGCTGGTGTAGCCAAGTCATATTGCCTACTCAGCTGAGCTTCAATGTGGAATTACCGACATCCAGGATTCTCTTTGTTAAGGACACCCATTATTATGGTTAGTAAACAAGCACGCTCCCAAGCAGTAAACTCTGCAGGCAGCTTCATGACTGATTTTCGTGACTTTCTGTTACGCGGTAATGTCGTTGATTTGGCCGTAGCCGTGATCATCGGTGGTGCCTTCGGTGCCGTGATCACCTCATTCATCGGTGACATAATTACCCCTCTGTTGCTGACCCCGGCGCTCAATGCAGCCGGCGTTGCAGACATTGCACAACTATCTGCCAATGGCATTAAGTACGGTCTTTTCTTATCCGCAATAATTAACTTTGTGGTGATTTCCTTTGTTATGTTCATGATCATTCGTTCATTTGAGCGGCTGAAGCGCACCGAAGAGGTAGATGCAGGCCCCACCACTGAAGAGAAGCTCAACGATACCCTAGGTCGTCTGACGGGTTTCCTAGAGCAGCGCATGTAAGCGCTTGAGTCCATAGCCTGTGGTTCTACGATTCCATAACATGGGTTGAACCGATACCCTGAATAATCAAACGGCAAGCTGGGATCATTTCCTAGCTTGTCGTTTTTGAATGTGACTGACCCACACCATGAAAGCCGATCTGGCAGTGACCTCCCCCATGACCTTATCTGGAACCTTACCCACTGCAACCCTGCTAATTTCATGTCCTGATCAGCAGGGGTTGGTAGCTAAAATTGCCAACTTTATCTATGCCAATGGGGGCAATGTTGTCCATGCCGACCAGCACCGAGATGAACCATCAGAGCTATTTTTGTCTCGTATTGAATGGCAGTTAAAGGGATTTAACCTGAAGCGAGAGCTGATTGGACCAGCCTTTGACTCCATTGCCAAACCCCTGGGTGCTAGTTGGCAGCTCCACTTCTCAGACGAGGTGACCCGCATGGCCATTTGGGTGAGTCAGCAAAACCACTGTCTACTGGATTTGCTGTGGCGGCACCAGGCGGGGGAGCTCGCGGCAGAGATTCCTCTGATTATGAGCAACCACGAAACCCTACGGCCCATTGCAGAGCAGTTTAATATTGCCTTTCATCATATTCCCATCACCAAGGCCACTAAACCAGAGCAGGAAGCTAAGCAGCTGGCTCTGCTCAAGGAGCATGCCATTGATTTGGTGGTGCTGGCAAAGTACATGCAAATTCTGAGCCCTGATTTTCTAGGTCAGTTTTCCCAGGTGATTAATATCCATCATTCATTTTTACCGGCGTTTGTGGGGGCCAACCCCTACCATCGGGCCTATGAGCGGGGGGTGAAAATCATCGGGGCCACGGGACATTATGTGACGTCAGACCTGGATGCTGGTCCGATCATTGAGCAAGATGTGGTGCATGTCAGCCATCGAGATCAGGTGAGTGATTTGATCCGTAAGGGTAAGGATGTGGAACGTTTAGTCCTTTCTCGGGCGGTAAGGCTGCATTTGCAAAACCGCGTATTGGTTTACGGCAATCGCACGGTGGTGTTTGCTTAGGGGGCGTTATTCAATCGTAAAGCGGTTATCGAGCAAGTCAGGGATACCCCGATTTGGTGTCCTAAAAAACAAGAATTTTATAAAATCCACAACTTAATCGCCCACTCTGCGAGAAGAACAAAGCTCTACATCCCCTAACCCCTTCTCTCAATCCTGAGAGAAGGGGGATCGGAGTCTGGCGCCCTGGCTGAGGTGAAGGCCTTCGAGAGCTAGAAAATGGGCAAATTATTTAATTTTCATTCCTAAGGGAAGTGGCCAAAGCTATTTGCCAGCGGCTGGGCCACCCCCTGTAACCCTATACTCCTGGGCGTTCAACAATTTCAAAATATAGCCATGGGATGCAGTTAGGTGCGACCGACGACACATGGGATTACCGTGCGATCGCAAAAGGCATCACTTTTTTTCAACACAGTCCAGTCACAATCCCAAAGGCTCAGCACTGCTCAATCTTTGACGTCCTGACCGATGCTTCAACAGCCTCTCACCATGGTTGCCATGCTCCTTGATTACTCCCTGAACAGATAGATCGGAGTTTGGCACCCCTTGTCTGACAAAGGTTTTAGGCTTATTATTGGCACCAAAGGTGGATCAAAATGGTCTTGATTTTGGACTTATCGCCAAAACTCAGCAACCGGTCACTTTTTTAGATCTGGATGAGGACTCAAACCGTTGACTTATATAGAGCACCAAATTTAGATCTATCTGCCCTGAAGGAGACTGATCCCCTGCAGCTTTACCAAATTTAATAGTGCGCCAACACAAATTGATTTAGGCTGAAGCTTCTAATGGTCAGCAGATCCAGCTCTCTGTGAAATACCAAATCATTCTACGAACCCAAGTTGGAGTTTTTGAGATTTTCGATAACAATTTAAGGTGGGCATGAATAGCAATCTAATTCTATCTAATCTTCTCAATCCTGCTATTCTCTTTTTCTTCCTTGGGATGTTGGCAGTTTTAGTACAATCCGATCTAGAAATACCTGCTCCTATCCCCAAACTATTTTCGCTCTATTTACTATTAGCCATTGGATTTAAAGGAGGTGTTGAACTATCGAAGAGCGGTTTAAATTCGGAAGTCCTGCTAACCATAATCGCCGCCATGACGATGGCTTGTCTGGTTCCTATTTACTGCTTTTTTATTCTGCGGTGGGGGCTTGACAACGATTATGATGCGGCTGCGATCGCAGCCACCTACGGTTCGATTAGCGCAGTCACGTTTATTACTGCCAGTTCTTTTTTACACGATCTAGGTATAGAGTTTCATGGATTTATGATCGCAGATCTAGCCCTCATGGAATCTCCTGCCATTATTGTGGGTTTGATTTTGGTCAATTTGTTTGCAGCTAATCGCGATCGCAAAGTATCTTGGCCAGAAGTTTTGAAAGAAGCCTTCTTAAATAGCTCTGTATTCCTACTGGTAGGCAGCTTGGCCATCGGCGTCTTGACAGGAGAGCATGGGGCTGAAATTCTTTCCCCCTTTACTGAAAAACTGTTTTACGGGGTGCTGACCTTTTTCCTCCTTGATATGGGCATAGTCGCAGCCAAGCGGATTAAGGATCTACAAAAAACAGGGGTATTCCTGATCGCCTTTTCGATCCTCGTTCCCTTATTTAATGCAGGCCTCGGGATTGCCTTAGCGCGGCTGATTGGTCTAGAAACGGGGGATGCCCTTCTATTTTCAGTGCTTTGCGCCAGTGCGTCGTATATCGCTGTCCCGGCCGCCATGCGGATGACAGTACCCGAGGCCAACCCCAGCCTCTATGTTTCGACAGCCTTAGCGGTCACATTCCCGTTCAATATAATTGTGGGAATTCCCCTCTATCTCTATGGAATTGAGTTGTTATGGAGTTGAACTCATGCATGAGGTAAAACGCATCGAAATTGTCGCCAACTCGTTTGAGTTAGGGAAATTACTACAAGCCCTAGAAAAATCCGGAGTTCACAGCCATAGTGTGATCCGTAATGTAGCAGGGAAACAATTTCATGCTGGCAAAGAAGATTTGGATATGACGATGCTAGACAATGTCTACATTGTTGCCTTCTTTGCGCCTGAGCTGCTTCAACCTGTGGTAGAGGCTATTCAACCATTACTCAATCGCTTTGGGGGCAATTGTCACATCACCGATGTCCTGGAAGTAAGCTCCATAAAAGGTGCTGATAAATTACAGTAGGAGGCAACGTGTTATGAAGACTGAGATCGATCGTCGTCAACTCTTACACCTGGGGATAATGAGTTCAATAGGACTCTTGTCGCAAGGGTTAATCAGGCCAACTTCTGCTGAAGCAGCAACCCTGACATCTGAGGATTTGCTGACGGATCCGGATACTGCCCTACAAGCCTTAATGGCAGGCAATCAACGTTTTTCGCAACATCATCCGACGTTTCCCCATCAGGCTCAGAGCCGGCTTCAGGAGGTTTCCCAAGCTCAACATCCGTTTGCAACGATCTTAAGCTGTGCAGATTCTCGGGTGCCGGTGGAGATTTTATTCGATCAAGGTGTTGGCGATATTTTTGACGTGCGTGTGGCCGGCAATATTGTCACACCGGAGGTCATGGGGAGCTTGGAATATGCCATCGAGTTACTAGAGACTCCGATACTCATGGTATTGGGCCATGAACGTTGTGGCGCTGTCACTGCTGCTGTACAAAATAAACCTTTGCCGGGGGATATAGGGACATTTGTTCAGGCGATTTTACCCGCAGTCGCGGCCTCTAAAGGGCAAGCTGGAGATCCGGTTGAAAATGCTGTGCAGCAAAATATTAAATATCAGTTAGAGCAACTTAAACGGTCGGAGCTAATTACTCATCGGCTGGAAGCTGGCACCTTAAAGCTTGTCGGTTCTCGCTATGATCTAGATACTGGAAAAGTTTCAATCATCACATAGGGAATCTTAGCGCTCTCACCCACACCCTTTAAGCTGAATAACTATGGGGCTGAAACGCTCCATGCAAGCTTGGTTGATTTTTTACAGCAGCATACTTGACTTTGAAATCGGTCAATTTTAAAGCGGCTCTTAAAGTGGGAAATTTCCCCAGAGTTAGCATTCAGGAGTCAGCATCCAGGCCCTTTCTAACTGCTGAACTCTGAGGGTATCAAACTTAAGCCGAAAAATCCTGGCTAGGTGGGGAATCAGGGGCCAGTGAAGCCCTGATTCCTGGCTCCTGACTTCTGAATACTATCCCTGGGAAAACGTCTCGCTTTGAGTTGGCACCCAACTCTGAATGCTTACCCAGTCTAGATTTCACCGCTTAAGTTGAATACCTCTATCCCTAGTTCAACAATTTCAAAATATGGGCCGTCACGGCCAAACTCTCTTCAAATAGGACATCTTCACCCCAGCGCTGTAGTTGCTGTTCTAGCAACAGATCAGACCGCTGGTCAGAAATTGCCGTCACCTCTTGGATATAACAGGACTGGGCACCACCGCCAGATTCCATGCGCATACAGCCTGCGGTTTCTGAACAGAGAATGGTGCAGCAGTTGGCCTCCGAATTTGTGGACGACATGCGTAACCCAGTCAAATCACCCAGGACTTCGCCCACATCCGCCACCGGAATAGCCGCTAGCTCAACATCAATCGATCGGCCCTCTTTGGCTTTTAGAGTGATGCGTCGCAGGTCATAGTCCCCCCCTTCCGACTTGTAGTCCTGAGGCTCCCAGCCTAGGCGACTCGCCAACCAGCCCAGATACAGCAAGGCCTGGGCGGCGTTGCCCTTTTCATAATCAATGCCCAGTTGGTCTAACTCCAAGAGGGCGATGCGTCGTTCCGGTGGGTCAAAGGATGCCGCAGATAGCTCCTGCCAGGGGGCCAGACGATACCAGTTGAGATCGGCCACTGGGGTGCCGCTTTCCACCAGTTGCTGAATTTTTAGCAGCTCTGACTCAGGATTGCCGTAGTAGCTAGAATCCAAAATGATGCAGTTGCTAATCTTGGCCATGGATTGAAACAAGAGCTGCTCAGGGTTGGGAGTGGCTTTCCACCAGACAAACTTGGGCAGATCGGCAATCACCAGGGACTGGACTAGGCCATCCACCCGATCTAATGCTTTCTTAGTCCCACGTAGGGTAATGTACTCGCAGCAGACTAGGCGGCTACTGTTGTTTTTTTGAATGGGGCAGTAGGCCGAAACCTGGGCGGTAACGCCGGTATCTTCATCGTCGAAGGTGGGACATAGGGTAATGACTCGACAAGGGTTTTGGGCGGCTAGGGCTTCGTTGAGACTAAACCCCCGCAGGTCAGCATTGTTATAGCGTCGCTGCTCCGGGGACAGGGCATGAAACTCCGTTCGCAGTCGTTGGAGAGTGGCTTGATCCACGCGACTGGTAACCCGCAGTCCGTAGGTTTGCTGGGCGGTTGCGATCGCACCTCTTGTCGCCTCCCCATGCTCCCCATCAATCGGGTTGGGATAAAACCCTAATGCCGCCAACAGCTGTTGAATCTCTTCTGGCTCATAGATAATTACACTAAATGTGGTCGCCCGCGTCGCCATGCCACCAGCGCCATCGCTGGCATAGTTATGCCAGATCTCCCTTAGCTCTGTTTCAATGTCGTCAACTGAAATATCCTTGGGCTTTTGTAGCGTAACGAGAGAAGTGACCATGGTTTTAACCGCGCAATTGGATAGAAAGGTTTATCAAAAAGGAAATTGAATTTAGAGTCTGCGCCAACGCCGACCGACTTTGTTCAGCAAAAACTCAGCTTCCACCGGTTCCCAAGTACCTGCCTCATACAGGGGAATCTGGGCCGGATCCGCCGGACTATCCCAGGCTTCTAACACCGGCGTCAGCACCCGCCAGGACTCTTCTACCTCATCCCCACGAGTAAACAGGGTTTGATCCCCCAGCATGGCATCCACCAACAAGCGAGCATAGGCATCGGTGCTGGGCTGGCCAAAGGCGGCATCATAGCGAAAGTCCATGTCCACGGAACGGGTACGCAGGGAGCTACCCGGTGTTTTGACCTCAAACCGCATGGAAATCCCCTCATCGGGCTGAATGCGCAGGGCCAAAATATTATCATTCATCTGCTGGGCCGCCGACTGGAACATTAGGTGGGGAACCTGCTTGAAGTGTATCGAGATTTCAGACACTTTCTTGGGCATCCGTTTACCCGTACGGAGATAAAACGGCACCCCCTGCCAGCGCCAGTTGTCCACCCGCATTTCAATGGCGGCAAAGGTATGGGTGGTGGAATCCGGCGGCGCACCTTCCTCTTCTCGATAACCAGGAACGGGCTTTCCTTTCATCCAGCCCTTGGTATATTGACCGCGAATGGCACAGCGATCCAAATTCAGGGGATCCGCCAGCCGCGTGGCCTGTAGCACCTTAACTTTCTCATCCCGCACACTGGAGGCCGCCAGAGAATTGGGCGGTTCCATCGCCGTTAGGCAAAACAGCTGCATCAGGTGGTTTTGCACCATGTCCCGCAGGGCTCCGGCGGACTCGTAGTAGCCAGCCCGACCTTCCAGACCTACGGTTTCAGCCACCGTAATCTGCACATGGTCCACAAATTGCCGGTTCCACAAGGGTTCAAAAATGGCATTGGCAAACCGAAAGACCAGCAGGTTTTGGACGGTTTCCTTACCTAAATAGTGGTCAATTCGGTAAACCTGTGACTCAGAGACCGCCCCCCTCACCTTTTTGTTCAAGGACTGGGCCGATCCTAAATCCCGACCAAAGGGTTTTTCGATAATAATGCGCTGCTTAGCTAGGTCCTCTAGCATGTTAGCGGCCCCCAGCTGCTGGGTGGCCTCGGCAAAAAAGCGAGGTGCCACGGACAGGTAAAACAATCGATTACCTCGAGTGCCCCGTTGTTCATCCAGTTCAGCTAAAAAGGCCTTGAGCTTTTGATAGCTTTCCGGCTCGTCAATATTACCGGAGCAGTAATACAGCCCAGCGGAAAAATTCTCCCACAGCATTTGGTTGTGGATGCCGCCACCGTAGTCCTCAATGCCTTTTTTCAAATGCTCTCGGAAAAATTCATGGCTCCACTCCCGACGGGCCACACCGACAATGGTCAGCTCCGGGGGCAGCCGCCGCTCTTGGCGCATTTTATAGAGGGAGGGTACCAGCTTTCGTTGGGTGAGATCCCCCGATGCGCCAAAGATCACGAGAATTTGAGGCTCTGGAATACGATCTTGCTGGAGACCAATGCGGAGGGGATTTTCTAGAAGAGAAACCATTTGAAGATAAGGGGGAAATGGAAAACGTTAGAGGCCCCTCTGATGGGGCCCCTGAGGGAGTAAGGAAGGGAGATGGGGGCCCCTCTGATGGGGGCCCTGGACAGGGAGCAAGGTAAGGTGGGGCAACCATAGTACAAGCATAGCGATGCCCCAACCGGGTTCTACAGAATGTTTTAGGCGGGGGACAGTTGCTTAACCTTGGTCACCAAGGAATCCATCAGCTTCTCAAAGGGCTGGATGAACTTATCGATGCCTTCGGTGAGGAGTTCGTCCATCACGGAATCCAGGTCCAGGCCAACGGTGGGCAGGGCGTTGATCACCGCATAGGCTTGGTCCACGTCGGTTTCGATCCGGCTACTGACATCGCAGTGATCGGCGCAGGCTTCAATGGTGTCGGGAGGGAGGGTGTTCACGGTGTCGGGACCGATCAGCTCATCCACATACATGACATCGCTGTAGGCGGGGTTTTTGGTGCTGGTGCTGGCCCACAGTAGGCGCTGTACCTTGGCCCCATTGGCCACCAATGTCTGCCAGCGCTCGCTTTGGATGATTTTTTTGTATTCTTGGTAAGCCAGCTTGGCGTTTGCGATCGCAACCTTACCCTTCAACCCAGCAATCTGCTCACGCTTACTAGCATCCGCTGCCGCCAGCTGGTCCAGGGCATCGTCCACCTTGCTATCGATGCGGCTGAGAAAGAAGCTCGCCACCGATGCCATTGCACTAATGTCATGCCCATCGGCCAGACGCCCTTCCAGGCCCCGAATATAGGCCCAAGCCGTATCGATGTAGCTTTGGATCGAGAACAGCAGGGTAACATTCACGTTGATCCCGTCCCGAATCGTCTGCTCCACCGCCTGCAGCCCCTCCGGTGTACCGGGGATCTTGATCATCAGGTTTGGTCGGTCAATAGCCGCCGCATAACGACGGGCCTCAGCCAAGGTGGTCTCAGCATCGTGGGCTAGATCGGGAGGGACTTCCAGACTTACATAGCCATCCAATTTATCAGACGCATCATAAATCGGTCTGAGCAGATCACAGGCCTGCCGAATGTCATCAAACACTAGGGACTCATAGATTTGCTCAACGGACTGGCCAGCGCGCACCCCCGCTTCAATATCTTGATCGTAGATTTCGTTACCTGCGATCGCCTTTTCAAAGATGGCTGGATTAGAGGTGATCCCATGGACATCACGGCTGTCAATCAGCTGGACCAACTCGCCAGAGACTAGCAAATCGCGACTAAGATTATCCATCCAAACACTCTGGCCGTAATCTTTTAGATGCAAAATTGGACTGTCAATTATCGTAGTCATGGGTGAGCTATCCTTTGTAGAACTTATCTGGTTTTGGGGTCTGGTTTTGGGGTCTGGTTTTCGAGATTTAAGGCTTTGCCGGGTTTGCCCAGCTGGAGCCACCTTCAGTTTGTGGAAGTCATTGGAAATCAGTGGGAGTCAGTCTCAACCCACAATTGTCATGGCCGCTTCACGCTCTCGAAATCGGTCTTGAATAAACGATTCCACTAACGCCACATCCTCCGTACTACCCAGAATCAAAGGTGTCCGCATGTGTAATCGATCGGGGATCACATCGACAATGTTCTGGCTACCCGTGGTGGCTCGTCCCCCCGCTTGCTCGGCCAAAAAAGCCAAGGGAGCCGACTCATAGAGCAAGCGCAATTTACCATCCGGTTTTTCCACGGTGCCTGGATATAAAAACACCCCGCCCTGGGTCAAAATGCGATGGAAGTCCCCCACTAAGGCACCGCTATAGCGGGCCGAATAGCCCTCATGGCGGTGGACATAGCGGATATAGTCCCGGATGGAATCATCCCACTGCCAAAAGTTACCTTCATTTACACTGTAAACAGGCCCATGACGAGGAATCGTAATGTTCTCTTCAGACAGGATAAATTCTCCTAGGCTGGGATCCAAGGTAAAGGCATGCACCCCCGTGCCGATGGTATAGACCAGTACCGTACTCGGGCCATAGAGAATATAGCCCGCCGCTAACTGCTCTCGTCCTGACTGGAGTAAGTCTTTACCCGTTTGACCTTCGTCATTTCCCTGCTGTTGGCGAATAGCAAAAATCGAACCCACATTCAGGTTAATATCCACATTGGACGAACCATCAATGGGATCGTAAAGCAGCGTATAACGACCAATGGGGCAGTTCTCTGGAATATAGAACGGCTCTTCCATCTCTTCAGACGCTAGGCGGCAGACTAAACCACTTTGCTTAAAAACAGAAATAAAGACGTCATTGGCATAGACGTCCATTTTCTTCACCGATTCCCCTTGAACATTTTCGCGCCCGGTAAATCCGAGGGCATCTTCCACTAAACCAGCCCGTGATAGACGTCGCGCAATCAGCTTCCCCGCCAGGGCAATGCGGCTCATTAAAGCGCTCAAATCTTGGGCATCTGGGCCAAAACTTTGCAACTGCTGCAATACATGGCGCGACAGCGTCATTGAGTCACGATCTAACGTGGCTTCGTGGGATGGTTGATAGGTTTCAACCATAGGATCCTCCATTACCTCTATTCGTTGAGGTGGGTGAGTGATAGAAGCATCGATCAGACACTTCTATATGCCATGTTAGAAACCCGATCTAAGAAATGAAATAAACTTTTAGATCAGCTATAGAAACAGCCTCAAATCCTGGGACCAGCAGAACTCACTAGATAAACATTAGATTAAGGACAGATAAATATTGGCTAAACTCAATGCCAGCTTTTAAGAGACGGTGATTGGTCGAATCCCTGGATTCCCTCTTGACACCTTCACCATCAGTATCACGAGTGCTGCGTTTACCTAGAACAAGGGTAAATCCTGTCGGCGGCATCCGCATTTTCACGGTCCCTTAATTTAGACCCATATCTGGCAAAAACCCGTGTCATTGGGGTTACGTTTCCTCCATTAGTTAGCTGTGATTAGAAAAGGGATGTTGTGATAATTGCAACGTACCTTTTATCGATCATTAGCAATCCATCATTATTCATACTATGGGGCATCTAGGTTGGCATCAGTTCAACAACCGTGTCCTGGCGTTAGTCAGCTGGCTGAGTGTTTTTACCCTCGGTGGTTTTCCGGCTTGGGGACAGATAACGTCTACGGAGAGCACCACCATTATCCAAAACGGTGAACAGTTGGAAATCACCGGTGGTGTCCAATCAGTGGATGGCATTAATCTCTTTCATCAGTTTGATTTGTTTAATGTAGCTCCGGGTGAAACCGTTACGTTTATTGCCCCAGACTCCATTGAAAATATCCTAGGGCGAGTCGGTGGTGGTCAGGCATCTATCATCGATGGTGGTTTAGCCGTATCTAATGACGCGAACCTATGGCTGATAAATCCAGCGGGCTTATTGTTTGGCCCCAATGTTCAGCTCAACTTGCAGGGAGATTTTAGCGCCGCCACAGCGGATGCCATCGGCTTTAATCAAGGCTGGTTTACGGAGGGCACCGACTATTACACATTGACCGGTGCCCCCAGCAGTTTTGCCTTTATATCTAGCCCTGGATATCTGGTTAACCTGGGGGATTTAGGGGTGGCCCCTGGCCAAAATCTTCGGTTGTTGGGGGGCAGCGTGCTGAATGTGGGCTCCTTAGTTGCCCCCGAAGGAACAATCACCGTGGCGGCGGTGACCGACGATAGTCGAGTGAATATTAGCCAAGCGGGGCAGCTCCTAACCCTAGAAACTGACGTCGTTATTGAAAGTGGTTTCCCTGGCATTAATCCAGTGGATTTACCCACTCTCCTCACGGGGGATGGGCCGGGCCATGGGGCTGAGTCGGCCTATGCCGACCGAATTACCGTAGCGGCGGATGGCTCCGTTAGCCTGACCCAAACGGACTGGGTTGAGGGGACGGAGATCGGTGCGATCGCACCCGGGGATACGGCTATTACTGGCACCGTGACCAGTGCCGGTGATAGCGGTGGCCAGATTGCAATATTAGGCGATCGGATTGCCCTGGTGGATGCCCAGATCAACGCCGATGGCATCTCCCAAGGGGGACAGATCTATATTGGCGGCAATTACCAGGGGGCAGGTCCCCTACCTAATGCCACCCGCACCGTGGTGAATTCAGGCACAACCCTGAGCGCTAATGGAATTCACCATGGGGATGGCGGCGAGATCATTATTTGGGCCGACCAGGCCACCGCCTTTAGGGGAGATATCCAAGCCCGGGGGGGAGAGCTAGGGGGCAATGGCGGCTTGATTGAAATTTCGGGTAAATCAACCTTGTCTTTTGACGGTACGTTTGACCTCAGTGCCCCCCAAGGAGACTTTGGCAGTATCTTGTTTGACCCAGATAACATTGAAGTTGTTAACGGTATTGGATTAGCTAACGGCGATGTCGAATTAATCCTACCGCCTTTTGGTACAGTGGTCGCCGCAGATGGGGACAACGGCTGGTTTACGATCTATGAAACGACGCTAGAACTCTGGAACGGTAATGCCAACATTCTACTCCAGGCAAACAATAATATTGTTATTCGTAATTTAGGGGGAGATAATGAGCTGCGGTTTCAACCGGGCAGTGGCTCGATTACGTTTACCGCCGATGCTGACAATGATGGTGTTGGTTCATTCGATGTAGAAAAGGCGGGGGACCTGATTAACACCTCAGGACGAGACATCACGATTTCCGGTCGGGCTATCGATATTGAGTTCCTAGATGCCGGCACTGGAGATGTTAGCCTTATTGCTCAAAACCTTATTCAAGTTCGAGAGACCCTAACGGCTGATGAAATTAGTCTTCAAGGAAATGGCATGGTTTTGGCAGGTGGCAATGATTCCATTAGTGGCAATACATTGTCTCTGCAGACCTGGAGTCCAGGGCAAAACATTGCTGTGGGTTCAAATATAGGGTCCGGAACATTAGACCTTTCAGAAACAGATATTCGGGCGCTTAAAGATGGATTTACCAGTATTTCCATCGGTCGGCCTGATGGTACAGGGACTATCATTCTCTATGATAGTGTGGCGGATGGAGGAGCTGCCGCATTTAAAGATCCAGTCACTATCCTTGGGGGAGATACCCTGCAGGGACCCGATCAGCTAACCACTTGGACTATCACTGGCAACAACCAGGGTAATCTAGATAGCATTTTTAGTAACGGGTTAACCTTTGAGAATATTGACAGAATCGTTGCTAGAAACAACACCAGCGATATACTCCAAGGGACAGGGGATGACGACACAATCACCCTATCCAGGGTTAATGGTGGAACCTTTAATGGCATTGATTTTGACGGCATTCAAAATATTCGCGGCCTTGGTGGTGACGACAGCTTTATCTTTGCCAATGGAGTCGCTGAACTATTTGGCTCTATTGATGGGGGCACCGGTAACAACACCCTTGATTTTAGCAACTACATTACAGATATTGTTGTCGACTTAGAAACAGGTAGTACATCTGGGACTGGCGGTATTAGCAATATTCAAAACATTATTGGTGGCTTTGGCAATAACACAATTCGGGGTACTGGTGGTGACGATATTATTATCCTCAATGGGATAGAAACAGGCTCCCTCAATGAGCTTATTTTTCAAGGTTTTGAGACGATTCTACCTGGTGATGGTGAGGATCGTTTTATCCTTAATGAAGGAGTGGCATGGACCCGCCTGGATGGTGGTGCCGGTACAGATACTGTAGATTATGGCTCTTATACAACAGGGGTTACCATTGATCTCCAAAACAACACAGCCAAAAATGTTACGCAACTTGCCAATATAGAAGACTTTCGCGGGGGCATGGGTGTTGATACCCTCCTGGGGACGAGTGGGGCAGATGCGATCGCAATTACCGGAAACAACAGCGGCACCCTAGGCAGTATTACCTTTTCAGGCATTGAAAACCTAGATGGTCAGGCCGGAAATGATCAGATTGAGATTACCAACACTGGTACCATCACCGGCAACATAGAGGGGGGAGGTGGAACCGACACCCTGGATTACAGCGCCTACACCAATGATGTCACCTTTAATTTCAAACAAAATAATGGTTCAGCAGTTAATAGCTTTACAGGCCTAGAATCCTTCATTGGCGGCGACGGTAATGATACCTTTATGCTGAACCCAGCAGGCACTGTTAACCGCATTAATTCTATTGAGGGGGGAGCTGGTAACAACACCCTGGTTGGGGATAATGTTGCCAGTGTCTGGAACTTGACCGGTACCAATACTGGCAATGGTCCGGGCGTCTCCAATTTTTCAAGTATTCAAAATTTGGTAGCTGGCGATCAATCAGATCAGGTAAACTTTTTGGCCAGTGACGCTCAATTTACGGGGATACTCAATGGTCGTGATGGGGGACTCACCCTCATGGGCGATAGCATTGGTATTGGTACAGCCGTTAGGGGCTTCAATGAGCTAATTTTTCAACCCATCTCAGCCGATAGAGATATTCATCTGGGTGGCCTTGGTTTAACACCCCATCTAGATATATCCACCGCGGAACTCTTAAACATCAGTAATGACTTTACTGCTATCACCATTGGGCATTCAGCAGGCACGGGCAACATCACCCTAGGGGCCGATGTCACATTACCCGTACCGACCACTATCCAAACTCCCAATGGCAATGGCTCCATCGATACCCAGGGATTTCACCTATCAGCTCCTGAGTTAACATTATTAGCGGCCCAGGACATCACCACGGCGGATCTCACTGCAATCAATGGTATCACCCTCAATAGTGGGGGCGCTGTCAACACTCAAAATATTCTTACTTCCCAGACTTTGGATGGCGGCAATGTTGTTATCAATGCTAATCGTATTGCTGCCCAACAGATTAATGCTGCCGGACTCACTAACAATGGGGGGGACATCACCCTGACGGCGGCAGATAGCGTTGAGGTTGCAGGCTCAATTCTCTCAACTGGTGATGTTGATGGCGGCAATGTTGTTGTTGACGCCAATCGTATTGCTATCCAAGAGATTAATGTTGCTGGATCAACTAATAATGGGGGGGACATCACCCTGACGGCGGCAGCTGACGTTGAGCTTGCAGGCCCCATCCAAGCAACAGGTAATGTTGATGGCGGCAATGTTGTTGCTGATGCTAATAATATTACCACTCAGCGGATTAATGTTGCCGGATTCACTAACAATGGAGGTGACGTCACTCTGACGGCGGCAGCTGATGTTGAGATTGCAGGCTCCATCCAAGCAACAGGCAATGTTGATGGCGGCAATGTTGTTGTTGATGCCAATAATATTACCACTCAGCAGATTAATGCTACCGGACTCACTAACAATGGGGGGGACATCACCCTGACGGCGGCAGCTGATGTTGAAGTTGCAGGCCCTATCCAAGCAGGGGGGCTGACTGATGGGGGTAATGTTGCTATTGACGCTAATCGTATTAGCACCCAAGAGATTAATGTCAACGGACTCACTAACAATGGGGGTGATGTTACCCTCAGCTCAGTTGAAGATATTGAAGTTGCATCCATTCGAGCAGAGGGTAATCTAGCTGGGGGCAGCGTCGATATTGCCAGCCAAGAATTTTTCCGGGCAACGGACAACTTCACCGCCCTAAATGGCTTAGCTGCCAGTATTTCTACCGCCGCAGTTAATGGCACAGGGTCGATCACCATTCGTCATGCAGGCAATGGATCCACCCCCTTTAATGTGGGTGATGACAATCTTCTGGGTAGTAATGCCGCCCTCACCAGCGGAGACTTTCAACTGACCCTTGGTAGCTCGTTCCTCAATAGCCATATCCTAGGCAACATTTCTATTTTGACTCAAGATATTATTCTGCCTGTGATAGCACCTCCGGTGGCTACTTTACCCTCTTCTCCAGTGATTACCACCCCAGAAAATATCTCTCTTACTATTAACCCAACCTTTCCCCTGTTGAACAGTCGCATTAAACCCTTGGAAGAATCAGCTGGGGACCAAGACTCCAGGGAGTCTAACAGTGTTTTGTTTGAGCGACTTGAAAGCTCATTTTCAGATCAATTTACGTCCCACCTAAATCTATATGAACGGGTGAGTGTGTCTTCCACAAGCTTAGCCTCAGCCCAACAAACCCTAAGTAATGTTGAAGCATCTACGGGGGTAAAACCGGGTGTTTTATATGTCTATTTCTTACCCCCAATCAACAAAGATACAGCCTCACCTGATGCGAATGGACTAGATCCTAATGATGAACTAGGTCTGTTATTGCTAACTCATAAAGGACAGGCTATCCGCCAAAAAGTTGAGGGAGTTACTCGGCGGGATGTGATGGCTGTTGCTGAAACCTTTTCCGCCCAGGTGACCAATGCCATATCGTCGTCGTCCCAATACTTACCCCCGGCGCAGCAACTTTACGATTGGTTCATTTCTCCGGTTGAAGCTGTGCTAACTCAGCAAGGGATTCAAAGTTTGGCCCTAGCCATGGATACGGGGCTGCGTACATTGCCGGTGGCGGCTCTCCACAATGGCGACGAGTTCTTAGTGGAACGCTATAGTCTGGGGGTAATTCCCAGCTTTAGTTTGACTGACTTTAATTCTGAGAACTTTTTGTACTCTGGGATAGGAAACACTCAAGTACTGGCCATGGGTGCGTCCCAATTTCCCTCCCAACAGGCCTTGCCAGCGGTGCCGGAAGAACTTGAAATCGTTACCAAAGCCTTTAGTAAAAGTGAGGTATTTTTGAATGAAGACTTTACCCTGAACAATCTTCAGACCCAAATTGCCCGCAATGAGTTTGGAGTGGTTCACCTAGCTAGCCATGGGGTATTTGAATCGGGGGCACCGCGTAATTCCTATATTCAATTATGGGATCAGCATCTCCAACTGGATCAGGTCCATACCCTCGGGCTGCAAGGGGCCAATATTGCCTTGATGGTGTTGAGTGCTTGTAATACCGCCCTGGGGGATCGAGAAGCGGAATATGGTTTTGCTGGCTTAGCGGTGAATGCTGGGGTGCAAACGTCTGTGGCGAGTCTATGGCCCATCAGTGATGAGGGCACCCTAGGGATGATGACTTACTTTTATGAGAGTTTGCTAGCTGAGCCGGTTCGAGCTCATGCCCTACGTCAGGCACAGCTGGCTATGCTGCGGGGTGAGCTACAGTTTTCAGAGGGAACGCTATATGGCCTGGAAGGGAGAGAGTTAGCCCATTTCCCAGAGCTTCAATATCACGGACGTTGGAATTTTGCCCATCCCTTTTATTGGTCTACCTATACCCTAGTGGGCAGCCCTTGGTAGGCACCATCAACCCTACGGCAATTAGGATTTGGCTGTCTGGCTATGTATTTGCCTGACAGGGCGACCTGAAATCTGTGAACCTACAGAGGAAAGATGGGGGAAAGATGGGATGCACAAAGTCGCAGGGGAGCATGACACATCCCCTACGGTAAATTCACTGTCAATTAAATCTATAGAGTCAAGGACTGGGGATTATTCTCGATCAGGTCCGCCAAATCCTTCAAGAAAGCAGCACCGTCAGCACCGTAGATGATGCGATGGTCACAGGTGATGTTGACCACCATCTGCTTCTTGATCCCAAACATGCCATTGGCATCGGCGACGACCGTGGGCTTAGCACCACCTATAGCTAGAATGGAGCCCGTGCCGGGGGGCAGAATAGCATCAAAACTATTGACGCCATACATACCCAGGTTGGACAGGGTGAAGGTGCCGGTGGTGTATTCCTCGGGCTTGAGCTGCTTGCTGCGGGAGCGGGCAACTAAATCATTCCAACTGCGGGATAGGGAGTAGATGTCCATTTGGTCTGCGCCGCGTAGGACGGGAGTAATTAGGCCACCATCAGGCATGGCAACGGCGACGGCGACGTTAATGCTGCCGTTGTACTGGATACCGGCATCCGTGTAGCTGGCGTTGACGATGGGATGCTTGGTGAGGGTGACGGCCACAGCCTTGGCAAGCAGACCGGTCATGGTCACCCCCTTAGGCTTAATTTGCTTGTAGAGGGCGTCTAAACCGTCGGTGGTGATGGTGTAGCTGGCGCGGAAGACGGGGACTGAGAGGCTGGCGTTCATGTTACGAACGACGGCCTGCTGCATGGTGTTGAAAGCTGTAACCTGGCCGGGCACCGGTGGTGGGGCGGTGGGCGCGGCTAGGATGGTGGGCGCGGCGACAGCCGGAGAGGGAATAGTGGCGGCAATGGGGGTAGGTGTCTGACCGGCGGCTGTTTCGACGTCCTGGGCAATGATGCGACCGTAGGGGCCGGAGCCAACAAGGGTTTTGATGTCTACTTTGAGTTGCTTGGCTAGTTTCTTAGCGCGGGGTGAGGCGATGAGGCGGCCACTGGGGGCTGCACTGCCATTTTGGGCTGCAGCAACCGGGGTAGCGGCGGCGGCAACGGGCTCGGGCTCGGCGGCGGCGGCAGGAGCAGGAGCACTCGCAGCAGCCCCTTGCTGTTTGGCGGCTTCGATTTCGGCTTCGGTTTCGGCGAGAAGTGCGATCGCACTTCCCACAGGAGCCACACCCCCCGCTTCTACCACAATGATGGCGAGGTACCCTTCGTAGAACGATTCGACGTCCATATCAGCCTTGTCGGACTCAACGACGACAACGGTTTCGCCTTTTTCTACCTTGTCACCAGGGGCTTTTGTCCAAGAAACAATTTTTCCCTCAGTCATGGTTGAGCTAAGGGCGGGCATGAACACTTCGCGAATCATTGGGAAATTCCGGGACGGGTTAACAACAAATGGGATAACGAACCGTAGCGGCGCGCCAGCATCTTATTCTAAAAGACTTTGTGCCATTGATTAAATGGGAAGTCAAATAAAAAACCAGCGGTAAATTTACCGCTGGTTGGATTGAAAATTTGATGGGGGCCATCTAGGGGGCATCTAATGGGAATGGTGGGCAGTGTCCAACCCTACATTTCGCCGCGAATTTCTTCGATCACACCGTCGCGCAGGAGGATTTCCACCTGCATTTTTTTCACCAGGTTATCGCCAGTGGCGGCTTTGAAGAAGCCGTCGATTTGGCCTTGGCTCACTTCTTTGTTGAGCTCTAGGGTCTGTACCTGCTGCAATTGCTGGAGAATCTGATTTTTTTGCTGGAGTAGTTTATTTTTGTCTTCGTTCAGTTTGGCTTGAACGGTGGCCATCTGATTTTGCACAGTGTCGTTGGCTTCTTGCTTTTGGAGTTCGCTCACCATGCGTTGGCCCTGCATTTCTAGCTGCTGCAGGCGACTGTCGACGCCGTTAATCTGCTTTTGTAGCTGGTTCTGGGCTTCTTCTTTCCAGAGGGGGGTAACGACAGCCTTGACGTTGATGACTCGCTTTAAGAGGAGTTGGGAAGTCGAAGGATCCATAGGATTATGAATAGGTAGCTTTAATGATCAATTTCACTAGGTATATTACCCTTTCAGGTATGAAAGGGAGCGATTGACAGATTTTATGTAGTTTTGGAGACTAGCATGCCACCTGGCAAACCTCATTCTGCATACCTCTGATTGGGTGCCTAATTGGGGTATCAACTGAAGCTGAAAAATCCTGACTAGGTGGGGAATCAGGGGCCAGAACCCAGAAGTCAGCGAGGCCCTGACTCCTGACTCCTGACTCCTGAATACTATTCTCTGGAAAACATCCCGCTTTGAGTTGGTACCCCCTAATTGCATTCATTCGGTCTAAGTAGGCTATGCCGACTAGGCTTCAGGTACCCAGGTCGCCTTTTTCCATCTACTGTACAAACAACTGATCAATTAGGTCCTGATAATGCTGTGTCACCACTGGACGCTTGATCTTCAGCGTCTGGGTAAGCATACCGTTTTCGATGGAAAAGGGCTCCCTCAGGAGGGTAAAGGGGCCGATGCGCTCATCGGGACGATAGCCAGGGCGGGCTTTGACTTCACGGGTAAGTTCTTGTTTAAATAGCGTTTGGATTTTGACATCGTCCAGGGCGGCGGTGTGGGCGTCGTCGAGGGTGATGCCTTGGCCGGTGGCCCACTGACTGAGGGCTTCAAGGTTGGGAACAATCAGGGCTCCGAGGACTTTTTGGTCCTGGCCGACGAGCATGATTTGGTCAATATAAGGGCTGCTGGCGCAGGCGTTTTCGATAGGCTGGGGTTCGATATTTTCGCCGTTGGTGAGGACGATGGTGTCCTTGGCTCGACCGGTGATGATCAGATCGCCTCTGGGGGTGATTTTGCCCAGATCGCCGGTGTCGAACCAACCGTCCGGGTCGATAGCTTTGGTGGTGGCGTCTGGATTTTTGTAGTAGCCCTGCATAACTTGGGGGCCTCGGATCAGGACGAGGCCTTGCTGGCCCTGGGGCAGGTCTTGGCGGCTGTCGAGGTCAACGATGCGGGTTTCGGTGCCGGGCAGGGCATTCCCATCGGCCCCCCGCAGGTTCTGCCAAGGACGGCGCACATGGGTGATGGGGGAGGTTTCGGTGAGGCCATAGCCACCGAGAATATCCACGCCGATGATTTCGTAGAAGTCTTCCAGGTGGTCGGCAATGGAACCACCGCCGCTGACGACAAAGTCGATTTGGCCGCCGGTGGCTTCGCGGACTTTTTTGTAGACCATGGTGTCGCCCAGCTTGTGGACGGGCCAGAGCACGGCAGCTTGGGTGCTGGCCATGGCTTTTTCCAGGGAGTTGGGGTTTTGGTCCAGGCTGAGGCCGTTGGCCATGCGCTTGGCGGTAATGTAGCGCTGGCTTTGGTGGAGAAAGAAGTTGATCAGCTTTTGTTTGCTGTCGGGCTGTTCGCGAAATTGCTTTTGGACGCCTTCGTAGATCGATTCCCACAGGCGGGGTACGCCCACCATATAGCGGGGTTTAAAGGCTTTGAGGTCTTTTTTGACGTGGCGGATGCTGGTGTAGATCTGGTGAACGCCCTGGGACAGGGTGAAGTATTCAAAGGTGCGTTCGTAGCAGTGCCAAATGGGCAAAATGCTCATGACTTTGGAGCCAGGGACCAACTTGACGACACTGCAGGCTCCGGATATTTGGGATAGCAGATTCCCGTGGCTGAGCATGACGCCCTTGGGTCGGCCGGAAGTACCGGAGGTATACATAAGAGTGGCTAGGGTGGTGCGATCGCAATCCACCGGCTTCACCTCCACCCCATGACCCAACTCCATAATCTGATTAAAATTCAGTAGCTTAGCCGTCGTCCCTAGCTGATCTACCTGGGGTGTTTCATCGGACAGCACAGCAATAAACCGCAGCTCCTTATCTCCTAGGCGATCGACTAGGTTAGTCAGGGTAGCCTGATCCTGCACAATCATCGCCACCGCATCACTGTTGTCGAGGATAAAGGCCAGCTCATCCTTATCCGCCTGGGAACCCCGCACTGCATCCACCGCACCCGCCGTCATAATCCCCTGATCCACCACCAGCCAGCGGGGCTGATTGTCAGAGAAAAGGGCAATTTTATCCTGGGGTTGAATGCCTAGGGTTTGTAACCCGGCAGCAAACTGCTTAATCTGCTGGGCCAGTTCCCCGTAAGTCAGACTGCGTTTGGGGGTGCCATGGGGATCTTCCAGGGCCGTTTGATCGGGAAATCGCCCCGCGACGATGGGCCAAATTTCAGCCACCGATTGGATATGGCTATAGTCAATGGACTGACTAAGGTTTTGTTGTTCCTGGGGGGCAAGGGTGGCGGCAGTTATAGCAGTCATAAAAGTGTCCTAAACCGATGTCTTAAAATACCGTGGGGGCTGGCGATAGATAGGGTGGAACCTAGAAAAACCAAAGGTTTCAGCTTGGATGTGAGGTCTTAATCAAACGGGCCACTCTGATCGGAGATCTCTGCTATCGAGCATCTCCATAAAACCCAAAACTCAAAATTAATCTACCGCTAATATTCTATCCCTGTGGATTTTATAGTTTCGTGGGTAAACCCTGCACTTGTGGTCCTACCTAGACCAGTCCGGCAACTGTCAAATCCCAGCTGCTGAACTTGGTCAGCCTTAACAATTAACGTTACGTTAAGTAACAAAACCTGTGTTCCTGAATCCATGCGTCCACTCTTTTCCGGTCCGCTGACGGTTGAATCCCTGGAGATTCCGATTCGGGATTTACCGCCAAGGCTAAAAGGTACGGTAGTTGTGCAGCTGTCAGATTTTCACTACGACGGGCAGCGATTATCAGAACAGATGTTGGCGGAGGCTATTGCCACCATCCTCAACCTCAACCCAGACTTGGTGGTTTTCACCGGCGATTTCATTACCCACGAACCTACTCCCATCCACCAACTGGCGGCTCAACTCCGACCCATCGCCCAGGCTTTTCCCACCTATGCCATCCTAGGCAACCACGATAACTACTGGCCCATGGCCCGACCGACCATCACCGCCGCCCTTACCAGCAGCAACATCCCCGTCCTTTGGAACCAAATTGCCTATCCCCTAGGCGATGACCTGGCCCTAGTCGGCCTAGCCGACTATTACCACCGGGACTTTAGCCCCCAGGTACTGGACCAGCTGCCCCCCCACCTGCCCCGCATTGTCCTTTCCCACAACCCAGACACCGCCGAGCATATGATCCCCTGGCGTGTCGATCTGCAGCTCTCAGGCCATACCCACGGTGGCCAAATCGTCATCCCCGGCCTGGGTAACATGGCCTCCCATTGGTTTAACTTCCGCAAACGCTTGCCTCGGGTATTGCGCAATAGCCGACTGCCCTACGTCAGTAATCGGTGTGCCAGTGCGGTCACCCATTGGGAATGGGCCATGGGGCTGCATCAAGTTGGGCAGAATACCCTCTACGTCAATCGAGGGTTAGGTACCTACGCTCCGGGTCGCTTGTTCTGTAATCCAGAAATTACGGTGATTACCTTGGTTTAGGTACAAACCTTAAAGAACCCATACATTCCCCCCACCGATCTCCCGTTTAACCAGGAACTCCTCTATCCTAGGTAAAACGATTTCTGAAACCTGCAGGTCCAATGCAAAATTTTCTGCCGATTACATATTTTGAGGGTCAGTTTTGTCCATTTGAGGAGGCCAAAATCTCCATTGCTACCCATGCGTTGCACTACGGTACGGCGGCTTTTGGTGGTTTGCGAGGCATTCCCGACCCTCAAAATGAAAATCGGGCCTTGCTATTTCGCTTAGACCGCCACTGTGCGCGGCTCAGCTCCAGTGCCCGCCTGCTAAATTTTGACCTGTCCGCAGACAAAATTCAGCATGTAATTACAGAATTTGTCAAACAGAACAGTCCCAAGACCTCCTTCTACATTCGGCCCTTTGTGTACACATCGGACCTGGGCATTGCCCCTCGACTGCACAATGTCAAAAAAGACTTTTTTGTCTATGGTCTAGAGCTGGGGGATTATCTTTCCCCCGAGGGCGTCACCTGTCGCATTAGTTCCTGGTATCGCCAAGAAGACCGTAGTCTGCCGTTACGAGGCAAAATCAGCGGGGCCTACATTACCTCCTCCCTAGCCAAAACCGAAGCCGTAGAGTCAGGCTTTGACGAAGCAATTTTGATGAACTCCCAGGGCAAGGTTAGCGAAGCCTCAGGGATGAACATATTCATCGTGCGCAACGGTAAACTGATTGCCCCAGGTTTTGAGCAGGACATCCTGGAGGGGATCACCCGCGATAGCGTACTACAGGTGGCTAAGGATTTGGGCATTGATGTGGTAGAACGTCCCGTGGACAAGTCGGAACTGCTGATTGCCGATGAGATCTTTTTGAGCGGTACAGCGGCAAAAGTGACACCGGTACGCCAGGTGGAAAACTATACGCTGTCAACGGTGCGGCCTGTGACCGATCGGATTCGCGATCAGCTCACTGCAATTACCGAAGGGCGGGATGAGCGTTACCAGGACTGGGTATTTGGGATAGACCTGGCTTAAGAGCAGTCAGTCAACAATGAGTCCTCTCAATACAGTCAGTACTCTCAGTACATTAGATGAAATATCTTAGATGGAATGGGTCTAGCTTTGTAGTTTTATACAAAGCTACATCGCGCTTTTGAAACAGTAAGTTGAAATTCAACTAGCTGTTGTTTCTTCGGGATACTGTATTCAGTTCGATGATTAAAGTGATCCAGGGCTCTAAACAGAATCAGGTAAATCTCTAGACGTTTGTCAAAAGCGATGTGTGTAGGTCTTGTTCCAGTTGTTTGGTCAGCTTACAGAATTCGGTGCGGGATTGATATACCGCGATTAGGGAAGAGACCGATAGGGTAATCAGACCTGATGCAATTGCTATGAACAATTATTCCGGCTGCATGGTTTTGCCTATATCTCGTCACCAGTATATGGGGCTAACAATACTGGAAGATCAACCGTTCTTCAACTCAAACCAATTATCACGCCTAAATTGAGCCATAAGAGTTTTCTGAGAACGTCTCAGCTCGAACCAGTGCTCACGGCTGAATCAATCATTCAGAGTTTTCTGAGAACGTCTCAGCAAACTCGTGTAAGTCTGTCATTGAGCTCTAATCAATTCCTAAGTCTGAAGCTATGGAGTCTCGATATAGTGTGGATGTAACGGAAAAACGTTAAACCCAGCGTTTTGTTTTTACTGTTGATCCATTCTATTTTTTGAGGTGATTACCATGGAAGATCAAACTAAGAATATCCAGTCTGACGAGCAAGTGTCCGACGAGAAGCTATCAGAAGTTTCTGGTGGCAATAGCGTCCACAATACTCGTTTGGAGCATTTAGATAACCAGTCTAAGAGTGTCAAGGATATCCAGGAGACCCGTTTAGAGCATTTGGATAACCAATCTAAATAACTATCGCTGGGCCTATTTTAGGGTGCTGCTGGGGTACTAACTCAAAGCGGGATGTTTTTCCAAGGATAGTATTCAGAAATCAGAAGCCAGGAGTCAGGGTCTCACTGACTTCTGGCTCCGGATTCCTCACCTAGCTAGAATTTCCCGGCTTACGGTGATGCCTTAGCTGGTTTGAACCACCAGCTAAGGCATCATGCTTGCTAAGGCTTCTATGAGGATACGGTTTTCTTCATCGGTACCCACTGAAATTCGTAGCTTGTCTTCTAACCTGGGTTGATTGAAGTAACGAATGAGAATTCCCCTCTCTTTTAGTGCTAGGTAAAGGGATTCGGCATTGTTTGTGCCGGGGGTGGCTAAGACAAAATTGCCATGGGACTCAAGGACTGAAAAACCTAGATGCTTTAAGTCTTGGGATAGCTTGGTGCGTGATGCTTTGACTTGGTTGGCACGGGCAATTTTATAGGGTTGATCCCGAATGGCGGCGGCGGCTAGGGCCATTGCGATCTCATCCACATTATAACTATCCTTCACCTTAAACAGCCCCTGCAATAGGGTCGGATTTGCCAGGCCAAACCCGATCCGCAAACCCGCCAACCCATAGCCTTTGGATAGGGTGCGCAAGACAATCACGTTTTCAAACTCTTGCACCAGGGATAGGGCAGAAAACTCAGCAAAATCCACATAAGCTTCATCAATGACAACCAGGCCAGCCACCTGTTGTGCCAGGGTACGCAAATCCCGTAACGGTACCATGTGGCCAGAAGGGCTATTGGGCGTTGCAATCAGGGTAATGGCGCCCTGGGCAGCCACCAGGTCCGCCATCGGCAATTGAAAGCTGTCAGGATAGGGCACCTCCACCACGGTGGCCGTTTGCATAGCTGCCAGTGTTTTATACAGCACATAGGAGGGAGCTGGATAAACAACTTTACGCCCTTGACCCTCAGCACAGGCCCGGATTAACAAATTTAAGAGATCGTCGCTGCCATTTCCCACAATGATCCAATCCTTAGGCACCTGTAAGGTATCGCTAATGGCTTGGCAAAACTCTTTGGCATAGGGATCGGGATACCGCCTGAGATTGTCAACCTCTAGGGATTGGAGTGCCGCTTTGACCTGGGGCGAAGGCGGATAGGGGTTTTCATTACTGTTGAGCTTGATGATCTGGCTGCCCCGAGGGGGCTGTTCACCAGGCACATAGCCCGTCATGGCATCAACCGCAGAACGAAAGTAACCCATAGCAAACCTAGAAATACATAAACCTAGAAATACATCACAAAGCAAGATCAGGGCAGCCACGCCCAGGAGAATCAGCCATGATCAACGGCTTGAATGCCAGGAACTAACATCATGGCGATATGTCATGATAAAACGAGCCGATCGGTCCAAGAGGACGGGTAAAGGAATGAAGATTTTTTACTATCGTCGTCGGGATGGTCAGCCCAACTTTGGTGACGAGCTTAACACTTGGCTGTGGCCCCAGTTCCTCCCAGACTTCTTTGATGACGATGGTACAACTCAGTTTATCGGCACCGGTACCCTCATTAACCACCGCCTACCCGAACGCACCACTGACGCAAAACGCCTGATTATCTTTAGCAGTGGTGCCGGTTATGAGAAAACATTACCCACCATTCCTTCCCACTGGCAGATCGCCTGCGTGCGGGGACCTCTGTCGGCTAAGCGTCTCCAACTCCCCCGCCAAAAAGCCATTACCGATGGCGGCATTTTAGTGCGACGTTGTTTTACCCCGACAGGTCAGAAAAACAATGCCTACGCCTTCATGCCCCACATTCACCATGCCAACTTTGCCAATGTTGCCTGGAAGACATTGTGCGCAGATATGGGCATTGGCTATATTGATCCCCGTTGGCCCGTTGAGCAAATTCTCCAGGCCATTAGTCAGACAGAGGTTCTATTGGCCGAAGCGATGCACGGGGCCATTGTGGCAGATGCTCTTAGAACAGCTTGGATTCCAGTGATCACCAGCCCTAGAATTCTCAGGTTTAAATGGCAGGACTGGTGTGCCTCCATCGGCGTGCCCTATCGACCCTGGCAGTTGTTACCGCTACCGGAGTATCCCAAATATGCGCGGGGTTTGCGGTCGTCACTCCAGGCTAGCTGGCTATGGACCCAATGGGGACGGCAGACTCTGGGGCAGCCCGTGACACTGTTGAGCCGATCGACCGCAGACAGCATGGCTCGTGTAATTAGCCATGGACAGCCCACATTAAGTAAAGACATTACCCTAGAACGATTAACCACCCAGTTGGAAGAATCATTAAGCGCTTTGAAACAGCCAGGGATTTAATCATGGATCGTAGGTTGGTCTAGGGAAGTTTTAAGAGTTTATAACTTCGATAAAAATCACCATGATTTGATTTTGCTTGGCTAGACTGGAACAAAACCAGATTTTTATTACATCCATGGCGCTGATCGCTTTTTCCCAACATGTTCGATGTCGGTTGTCCATGGCTATGTTCTTGTCCTTGGGATTCTGGCATGCCCCAGCCCAGGCGGCGACCTTGAGGTTAGAGAACCTGACCTTTAGTGAAAGGGCGGGGGACTTTACCATTACAGGGGGCGAAAGAACTGCAGATGCCCTCCGGGTCTTTCAAGATGTGACCGGGCCCAATGTAGACCTGTTTATGTCCATTCAAGGACTATTGAGCGCCGACTTAATCGGGTTTAGGTTTGAATCCGTGCTCACCAATCGCACCAATACCCCCTGGGTGTTCTTTGACCATGAGCTACAGGAACAATTTGGGGTGGTCAGTCCGGAGGAAGATGGTCTGTCCTTTGCCCAAGGCTTTAGGTCGGAAAGACCGGTGTCCAATCGATTTTCCAGCGTTGATGAAGTCACCGATGTGCGAGACTTTGTCAATTTTTCTAGGGGGGTGGTAAATCCAAATGAGACGGTTACCTTTCGTTATTTCATTTTGGATAATGCCCCCAATGATCTGTTTTTCCTGAGGCAGCGGCCTAATTTTGCCTCAGGTGGTGTGGGCTTGGTCACGGTACCGCCGGTTACCCCTCCCCCGGTTGTCACTCCACCCGACCCGCCCGACCCAGTAGTTACCCCCCCACCCGTTACACCCCCTGCCCCCGTAACTGAGGTAGAGGAGGTTCCTGACCCAGTGGTGGTACCAGATCCCGTCCCAGCGCCTGTTGCGACAGTTCCAGAGCCCAACGTATTGGTGGGTTTACTGGGGTTGCTGGGGGTGAGATTATGGCGACGACGAGGGCGTTCTATAGATGCCTAGGGTGAGAGATGCCTAAGGTGAGCAGATGACTTTCCCCAGAGCTAGAGGTAAATAATGCTGACATTTGGGCGAGAACTTTGTGGCGACTTGGCTACGGCTGAATCGCGAGAATGGCTGGTGGCCAATGGCATTGGTGGCTATGGAGCGGGCACCGTGGCCGGGACATTGACTCGGCGCTACCACGGTTTGTTGGTGGCGGCTCTGCAGCCACCCCTGGGGCGGACGTTATTGGTGACTAAACTGGAGGAAACCCTATATCGGGAAAGGTATTGGGACAAACCCTATGACCTGACTACTAACCGCTGGATAGACGGCAGCGTTGGGCCTAAAGGGTATCGATTGATGGAGAGTTTTCGGCTGGAGGGTACCACCCCGGTATGGACCTTTGCCCTGGGGGATACCCGTTTGGAAAAGCGGATCTGGATGGAACCGGGGGCCAACACCACCTATGTGCGATATAAATTGCTGGGGAGTGAGGGCCTGGGGACCGTGGAATTGTCCTTGCGGGCCTTGGTGAACTACCGAGACTACCATGGCAACACCCAGGGAGACGGTTGGCAGATGGAGACGGGGCGGGTGCCCCAGGGGGTTTCTGTCCATGGGTTTGCTGGGGCTGTGCCCTATTATCTGTTGAGCGATCGCGGGGAATTTGACCTCCACCATGATTGGTATCAGGGGTTTAGTCTCCCCCTGGAGCGCTATCGAGGCTTGAACGACCGAGACGATCATCTGTGTGCTGCTAGTTTAGCGGTGGCATTAGCACCGGGGGAATCCCTGCTGTTGGCGGCCAGTACGGTGCCCGATCCATGCCTCGATGGGGAGCAAGCCCTGGCCCGACGGGTGGCCTATGAACAACAGCTTTTGGTACAGGGGATGGCGAGGACAACAGCTTTTTCTGGAAAATTTGAGCCGCCGCTGGATCAAATGCCGCTGATGCCTGCTACGGAACCATTACAACAGCTGATTTTGGCGGCGGATCAGTTTATTGTGGATCGCCCCCTGGTGGGGGCACCGGAGGGTAAAACGGTGATTGCCGGATACCCGTGGTTTGGGGACTGGGGCCGGGATACGATGATCAGTTTGTCAGGGCTCACCCTAGGGGCTGGGCGTCCCACCATTGCTCGTACCATTATTCGTACCTTTGCCCGCTATTTGGATCAGGGGATGTTGCCCAATCTGTTTCCCGATGCAGGGGAAACCCCTGAGTACAACACGGTGGATGCAATCCTCTGGTACTTTGAGGCGATTCGGGCCTATTACGAAGCGACCCAGGATGAGACTCTGCTGGAGGAGATTTGGCCTGAGCTGACGGCGGTGATCGATTGGCACCAGCGGGGCACTCGCTACAACATTCACCTGGACAGTGATGGGTTGATCTATGCCGGGGAACCTGGGGTACAGCTCACCTGGATGGATGCGAAAGTGGGGGATTGGGTGGTTACCCCTCGCATCGGTAAACCCGTCGAAATCAGTGCCCTTTGGTACAATGCCCTGCGCTGTATGGAACAGTTTGCGGGGGTGTTTGGGAAACCGGCCCAGGATTATAAAACCTTGGCCCAGCATACGCTGACGGGGTTTCAACGGTTTTGGCAGGGGGCCTACTGCTACGACGTGTTGGATGGGCCGGACGGGGATGATGGGGCGTTGCGGCCCAATCAAATTTTTGCGGTGTCGTTAGCGTTTGCTGGGGGAGATTCGGAGGGTGCCCTCCTAAGGCGGGCGCAACAGCGTGCCGTGGTGGAGATTTGCGGGCGGGAACTGTTAACCTCCCATGGGTTGCGATCGCTAGCTCCATCCCATCCCCAATACATCGGTACCTATGGCGGCAGTCCGCTCCAGCGGGACGGTGCCTATCACCAGGGCACCACCTGGGGTTGGCTCCTGGGACCCTATGCTGAGGCCCATTATCGGGTACACCAGGATGCAGCTCAGGCTCGAGCCTTACTGACGCCCCTGGTGCAACATCTCCACGGTGGGTGTGTGGGGACCCTGGGGGAGATCTTTGATGGGGATGCCCCCATGGCCCCTAAGGGGTGTTTTGCCCAGGCGTGGACCGTGGCGGAGGTGTTGAGAGTGTGGCGGTTGTTGGCGTCCTAGTTTTTTTCTAGATTTTTTTTCTAGATTTCTTGGCGGCCTTAACTCTTTAGCCCCCACTCTTTAAACTAAGCTAAACGCCCATTACCCCCTCCCCCATGCACAGCCAAATTAAAGCCATCACAGAAAAAATTACCCCGCGTCTAATCGACATTCGCCGTCACCTCCATGCCTACCCAGAACTCAGCGGCCAGGAATATAAAACCGCCGCCTACGTTGCTGGGGTGATGTCGTCCTACGGATTACATGCGCAGGAAATGGTGGGTAAAACTGGGGTAGTGGTGAATCTGGAGGGCCAGGGCACCCGATCTGACATATTGGCCGTGCGCACGGATATGGACGCTCTGCCCATCCCGGAACAGGTGGATCTGCCCTTTGCCTCTAAAAATCAGGGCATTATGCACGCCTGTGGCCACGATGTGCACACCACGGTCGGACTGGGCACCGCTATGGTATTGGCGGAACTGACGGAACACCAACCCTTTGCGGGCACCACCCGGTTTTTGTTTCAGCCTGCCGAGGAAACGGTGCAGGGGGCCAAATGGATGATCGCCGATAATGTACTGAAGGACGTGGCGGCCATTTTTGGGGTGCATGTGTTTCCCACTATTCCGGCAGGGAAGGTGGGTCTGCGGCGGGGGGCGCTGACGGCGGCGGCGGATGATTTGGAAATTGTGATTCTGGGGGAGTCGGGCCACGGTGCCCGCCCCCATGAAGCGATTGATGCGATTTGGGTAGCCTCCCAGGTGATCACGACCCTGCAGCAGTCCATCAGTCGACGGCTCAATCCCCTGCACCCGGCTGTGGTGTCCATTGGCAAAATCTCTGGGGGAAAAGCGGCCAATGTCATTGCTGACCGGGTGGTGATGCAGGGCACGGTGCGATCGCTACAGCCCGATACCTATGAAAAGCTACCCACCTGGATCGAGGACATTGTGGCGGGGGTGTGTGCCATGCACGGCGCTAAGTATGAACTCAACTATCAGCGTCGAGTGGCCTCGGTGATCAATACGGATTACTTAGTGGAAATTGTGGCCCATGCGGCCCAGAGTATCTTGGGGGATGACGGCATCGAGTGGATCGCTGAACCCTCAATGGGTTCAGAGGATTTTGCCATCTATACCGAGCGGGTGCCGGGGAATATGTTTCGCCTGGGGGTGGGGTTTGCGGACCGACCGAACCATCCCCTGCACCATCCTAAGTTTGAAGTGGATGAGGCTGCGATCGCAACCGGCGTCCTCACCATGGCCACCAGCGTTTACGAATACTGGCAACAGGTGCAGGGTTAAACGGATGAGCTTACCCCTCCAATGCCGACTGTGCTTTCTGGAGTGATTTCAACGCCCCATCGATCAATGTTTGCCGCTCATGTAACGGCAGATCGGCCCCATTCGATAAACTCAACAGCTTTGTTTCCACATCAAACATCAGATCCGTCAGCCGCTCTGTGGCCCTGGGTCTTACTACCCCAGGTTGGGCCGACGATGAGCCATTCCCAATCTGATGCAGCGTTTGCTGCATGCTTTCAATAATGCCGTACATCTCAATCGGGTCAAACAGCTTCAGCAAGCTAGTCTGAGTCACAATACCCAAACCACTACCCCAGTTCCAAGACACCACCAAACGACGCACCCGACGAGTTTGCATTTCCTGGTGCGCTGTCCACAACGAATCCGTCGGCTCCAATAAAAACAGTGGCGCACTCATCACATCCTGGGCTGTCAATCGCCGTAGATCTAACTCTAGGGCCTGAAACTGAACCAGGTCCCGCTCCGTAACAATGCCCATGGGAGTAAACGCCTGCAGTTCATCACTAGGCGTCTGCTGGGACTCCACTTCCACGATCACCACACAGCTCACCCGATGGGTTGCCATCTGCCGAGCTAGCTCGATCACCGACGTATCAGGCCCGGCATGAATCACATTGCTCGACATCACATCCGCCACCCGCCGCATCTTGAGCAAGTTCGCCGGACGCAACACCCGCCGGATACTCCCCGGAGTCACAATCCCCACCAGGCGATCCTGCTCATCCACAATGGGCAAATGTCGAATCCGATAACGGCGAAACAAAAATAAAACCGCAAAAATATCTTGAAAGGCAGATTGCTGTAGGGTTTTAACCGGCGATGTCATCACATCCGCCACGGTCAGCGGTCCCAGATCAACGTTATCCGCCATCAACCTGACAATGTCGCGCTCGGTGAAAATGCCAACAATCTCCTCATCCTCAACCACCAAGGCACAGCTTGCCTGGCGACTCTGGGCATCGGGGACCTCGGTTAAACCACAGTTACTCCACACCGCCCCAATCGCTCCAATTGCCCGACTCAACGGCCAGTCAGGAGTCACCTTCAGCACCTGACGATCAATCGCATCCGCCATCATCGGAGTGACGGCCTGCAAAGCATCCGCACTCGCTCCAGGATCCGCCTCGTGATCAGCATCCGTAATCCCTGCAAAATCTACCCCGTGATCATCAGCACCACTAGGCCCAGACGTCGATGCTAAATTCAAAGCCTTGTTAAAGGTCATGGGGGATGTAACAAATAAATAGCATCAAACCCATTCAAATATAGACGTTGGCCAGCCTTTAGATATATAGTCAGAAATGTAACAGCATATATACCTCAAACTGTGACCACATAAGCATTCCGGAGGCTTTAGGTTATGCCTGATCTGATGGGTTCAATGGGGGAGCAGGCTCAGGCATGTTGGTCATTCTAGTTTTTTTCCCATAAAGCCGGTCTAGAACACGCTTAACAGATATTCGTTGCCAGTCTCGACCTCGCTTAGTTTTATAGCCTTGGGTATTCATCCAATTAGCTATTTGCTGCAGCGATTTCCCAGACTTATGATGACGGCGAATCAGCTCAATAATTTGCTGTTCCTGATCATCAGTGACCAAGTTGCCATCAACTGATTTTTCTCCAAACGCAGGAGAGCCATAGCCAGCATAGCCCCCTTGGGCTGCTTTACTAAGCCTTCCTAGTTCTAGTCTTTCCCAAATAGAGTTTTTTGAAAAGTCAGCAGACATGGGCAATTCAGATAACGGCAACAAATGTCAACACATAGGGAACCCAACGGTTCCAGCATATCGGGATTTGGGGTTAGGTGTTGCTAGTAGCCTAGCAAATTTAACCGGCAGTCTGGACTTCCCCCTATTCGAGTTGAAAAAAATAGCTGTATTTTCACATAAAGGAGACTATTCTGTGGCTACTTATTAAAGTGACGCTAGGGGATGAAGCGGGCCCACAGCAGGTCATAGATGTAACCGATGGCCAATAATTTTTGACACCGAGCAGGGTGATGATGGTCTGCCCCAACACTCCTACAGTGCTGGAGGCCGATACCCCCATCGCCCCATGACCGATGCCATAGACTGGCCCCCGATCTTATGCCTTCAGCACTAGATAACCGCCAACTCCAACCATCAGGCCACCCACAGCTTTTTGTGACGTTTTTTGCAGTTTTCTGCGTTCCAAAAAGAGTGCAGCCTTGGCGGAGAAAACTGCATAGAGAACCTTCACGCCACCGACTGCCAAAACGATGACGGCAATGATAGTAACCAGATCCAACACTTCCAATGCAGATAGCTCGACAAACATCGGAAACAGGCTAGCGTAGAAAAAGATTGCTTTGACATCGCCAAGGGTCAAAACAAAGCCTGAGATAAAGCTCGTTGCCAGCCCACGTTTACTGTTGTCTCTACTATTCGTCATGGCGACAAGTCCGCCCTGGGAGCGCCACAGTGAGATCCCAAGCCCTATGAGGTAAAGACCGCCAACTACTTTGAGCACCATGAACAATCCCCCCATGGCTTCTGCAACAACGGACAGCCCCAGGATGGCTAGGGCCACAAAGACCAGATCCCCCAACACTATGCCCGCAGCCACAGCCATCCCGTTGGCAATGCCCAAAGTCGCTGCACGCGTAACAACCAAGGCCACACTGGCACTCGGCAAAGCGGCTAAGGCCGTCATCATGGCAAAAAGCATCGCTACGTCTACAAGGCTCATCTCAACAGATTCCTTACTGATATTTCGACATCCACAATAACAATACTCCAGACAGAATTAGGAGACTAGAATCTCGTAGTCAAAAAGGCTTGAAAAGTTGGGTTCTGATTTAATCCAAGTCTCGTCCAAGTCTAATTGGATACGATTCATCGGGTATCAACTTAAACCAAAAAATCCTGGCTAGGTAGGAAATCAGGGGCCAGAAGTCAGTGAGGCCCTGATTCCTGACTCCTGACTGCTGCATACTATCCTTGGAAAAACGTCCCGCCTTGAGTTGGTACCCGATTCATCCCTATCATTATCGAGGAAAGATTGATAAAATCACCCTACTGCCGTCAGAGCAGGGGCCTATGGTTTATACGGTCACTTTTCCGAACGTTCAGTGATCCAGCCAAATTGGCATCACACAGCCCTGACTTAGGGCGACAGGCAGTCTACCCCCGATTCCACCCTCGATCAACATCAGGAGATGATCCCATGGCCCAACTAGCAATTAACAAATTCTGTCCTCGCTCGGGCAAAGATGTCCAAGCTGATTCGTTAACCACCTACAAAGGTCATGTGGTGGGTTTTTGCAACCCAGGTTGCAGCGGTGACTTTACGGCAAATCCTGAGAATTGCCCCAAGGATAGGGCCTATTTTGACACGTTACTAAAGGAATATGAATTGGTCGTAGACTTCGATGTCGTAGACTCCGATTAAGTTGCCCTCCTGGCCGATTTATCTCATACCCAGCAACCATGAGCATCGAGACACCCTCCGCCAGGTGTTTGCCAGCCAGACCGATCTACAGGGCGTTATTTAATGGATGGTTGACAAACATAGGCATCGCCAAATAGGCATATTTATGCGGGCAATTTATCCAGGCATATTTATCCAGGAGCCCCTGCCCACCCTAAAACTCTACTGTAGAAACAGCTTATACAAAGCATCGCGCCGATCTAAAGTCAAATAAGGCTGACGTAATCCCAACCACTGTTGCCATAACGTTTGGTGTTGCTGCTGAAAATACTGATTTAAGCTAGGTATTTTTTTTGCCCAGTGAGATCCCAACACATCCACCAAAAATGACCGTAGAACAGTTTCGTCTTGCAGTTTTCCCAACAAGTCCTGCATCTGTCTGAAAGCACCTACCTGATTTGTATACTCCTCTCCATAAAACTCGCTAAATAGTGCCATCTGATAGCGCACTCCTTTAATGCATTTGCGTAGATCGTGGACCTGCCCTAACATTGTTGGGTCGGCATCATCGACAACTAACCAGCCGGGATGCTGTAATAACTGCCCCATCATCGGCAACTGTAGATCAGGCAGTGCTACACACAACGGCAAACGGCTCAATGGTCTGTATTGAGGTCGCTTCAACCACTGCCCGACAGCTTTTACGAAGCGCTTGTAGGCCCTGCCGCGCAAGTAGCTATCCATTCGAACAACATACTTTTTTTGCTGTTTTTTTAGGGCTTTACTCAAAGTACAAAATGCTTCTTTTTCTGATTTTTTTAGATTGACATCGTCAGCATATCGAGATAGCCAATCTTGCAACACATCTAGATCGCGGACACGGCCCAAGACTTTGCCCAATTGTTTGAGGGCTCGATCATTCATCTCATTGGGTAAGACAATAACTGTCTCAAAAGCTTTGCAGGCTGTCCGTAAACGGCGTAATCCCACCCGCATCTGATGCAAAAATTCAGGATCATCATGGGCAAGTACCCCCTTTTCTTGTTTGAAAATATGATTGACATACTTTTGCATTGCCTGGTGGGCATAGTCCCCAACAATGTCTGGCCTCTTTTTATCTGGCCTCTTTTTGGTGAGTGGAGGAGAAACAGTCAGTACAAGTTGGGGCGACATCGCGATATGTCCTCTCCTGCAAATGGCCAATCTGATCGTAACATATTAGATTAGATTAGATTAGATTAGATTTTTACATGATGCTTTCTATGGTACAATTACCAGCCTTGCTTCATTGCTTTAGGCCCGGGCAGATGTACGCAGATGTACGACGAAGCCACCCCAGTACCTACTTTACTGGACAGTGCGAAGTTTTTCTCCTCTTGGTCAGGCTCTTTCTTGTAGAAACCAAACTCAATCCAAATACCCTGGCCTACAAAGGATACACCTGAATAGGAAATCTTTGAAAGAATGAACTGGTTGCCAATTCAAGGCTGGTAGACAACGATTTTTAGTAAAACTATGACCTTTTGGCTGCTAGTTAATCTAGCTAAAAATAGGCCAATCTGCCAATCCTCACGAGGAATCAACGCTTCCCTGACCTATCTTAGGGTTTATCCACAACAAGAACTTCGCACTGTCCAGCTACTTTAGTAAACCCAATTAATAGGGTAGATCATTGGCAGACCAATCAGGCCCAGCCTCTGCCGCCAGGGGAAGTTGCCTAGACTCCGTCTGATAGAGATTGCCCCCATGCTCAGACTCCCGTTTACGGGGAGACTGTTTCCGACGACGAGAAATATTCTCCTCTGTAGTCTCTTCTGCAATCACTTCATAGAGCAAAGCTGTTTTGTTCCCATCTCCTTTGCGCAACACCCGTCCCAACCGCTGAATATATTCTCGGGTGGACCCACTGCCGGAGAGCAAAATGGCCACACGGGCGTCGGGGACATCCACCCCTTCATTCAGCACATGGGAAACAACAATGGCTTTATAGTCCCCTGTGCGAAAGCTTTGTAGCACCGCCCGCCGCTCTTTGACCGGTGTTTGGTGGGTGATGGCGGGAATCAAAAAGTCTTGGGAAATTTTATAGACCGTGGCGTTGTCATTGGTGAAAATAATCGTGCGCTCGGGGTAATGTTTGGCCAACAGCTCCTCTAATATTTTTAATTTTCCCGCCGTCCCCAGGGCAATGTTTTTGGCTTCTCGGTGGGCCAACATCGCCCGCCGTCCTGCCTGAGAACGGGCACTGGCTCCCACAAAGCGTTGCCAACCTTCGGGACTGCCGAGCCAAATGCCGGACTGTTGCAAAAAGTCATTGCGTCGCTGGATTAGGTCGGCGTAGCGACGGCGTTCCAGCTCCGAAAGGGAGACTTTTAGCTGCACGACCTGATAGGGAGCCAGAGCCAGCCCTGACAGCTCCGCCGCTGTTTTGTGGTAAACCACTGGCCCTAACAGCTGATCGAGATCAGCATGGCGGCCATCGGCCCGATCCGGGGTGGCGGTTAGGCCCAGACGGTAGGGTGCGATCGCATATTCCGCAATCACCCGATTAAAGTCACTGGGCAGATGGTGGCACTCATCGCACACCAGTAGCCCATAGCGGTTACCCAGGTTTTCCGCATGGATGGCCGCACTGTCGTAGGTGGCCACTAAAATATCCGTGCGATCGCGACTCCCACCACCCAATAGGCCAATATCCGCATCGGGAAATGCCGTCTCCAAATGAGCGTACCACTGGTGCATCAAATCCAAAGTGGGCACTGTGATTAGCGTACTACGGGGAATCGCCTGCAACGCCAGCTGAGCCAGATAGGTTTTGCCCGCCGCCGTGGGCAAAACCACCACCCCCTGCCAGCCATTGCGTTGCCAAGCCCCCAGGGCGTCCCGTTGGTGGGCATAGGGCTCCAACGTCAGCTGGGGAGAAAGCTCAAGGGGTTTAAACTCAGACGCCTGATCATTAACGGCAATCTTTTCCTGGCGCAATGCCTCCATCAAGGGGCGATAGCAATGGGCCGGAATCCGAAATCGTTCAATCCGGTCATCCCAAACCGCATGAGCAATCCATGCCTTACCCCGGGGAGGTGGATGCAAAATTAAAGTGCCACGATCAAACCGCAGGGTGGATGTACGCGCCATGGAATTAACAGCGGGCGTTACCCATGGGGCAACGGTGGGTTGGTCAATAACTATACCAAACTCAACAACTCATCATGATTAATCCTTAAGACAATATAAGGTCTATCCCTAGGAATACAGGGCCCGTATTCATACGGAGGTGGTTTATGGCCATCTGGTGACAATTAGAGATAACCATCCGAGGAATTATCTAGTTTTGTCTGGAATGGATGGCCCTGCCCCTGTGGATACTCGTAGCACTCTACTTAGGAGACTCATCAAATGGATATGTCAATGATTATAGGATTGGCGATTGCTGGCTCCATAGTTATGCTCAGCGGCAATAAGGACAAAAAGCCACCTGAGCCTACCCTCGGCAGTACTGAGTTTGTGGTGCGAGTGGGTGATGGCAATGTTGCCGTAACGCCTAAGTCGTAAACGCTCAGACCTCAGCAATTTTCTGTTCTTGTTGCTCTAAAAACCATTGTTCTGCCCAGGCCAAAGCCTCATCCGCACAGGTGAGTTCTCCACTGGCTTGGGCATTTTCAATGGCATTGAGTAACTGACCAATCTGAGGTCCCGAACGCAGGTTCAGCTGAGCCATGAGATCCTTGCCGCTAACTAAGGGGACAGGATGGGCCATGGGGTCTTTAGGGTTCTGATAGCGTTCCACCATGGCAGCGACGGCATCGATGGGAATCCCCATAGACAACGCCACTAAAGACACGGCGGGAAAACTACTACTCGCCGCTTTAAACATAAAAAACTGATCGGACCTTGACAGGTCTCCAGCTTGAGCCGCCATTTGGTCTAAATAGGGCTGGGTTTGGAGCACTCTAAAGATGGCCTGCCCTTCGTTACGGCTGTACTTTAATCGCGTCAGCCAGCGGTTGGCTTCGTCTTCATCCAACGGCAGTAGCCGAGATAGACGAGCGGCTTTGATCCAGCTGCGGTAGTGGCCCGCTGGCACCGGATCTTTCCAGCTGTGGAGTAAGTCCGCATACCCCGGTATGTTGGGCAAATTCACCAGGGCCCGGTCTAGGGCCGCCAGCTGCTCAGTGTGTTCGACCCTGAGGTGGGGTAACCAAGCATCCAACAGACCGTCCTGCCAGGCCATGCGAAAACAGGTCGCACCGTTGGTCTGGCTCAAAAGGGCGTCTAGCTCATGGCGAATCCGCTCAGCTGCAATGTTTTGCAACAGGGGAGCCAGTTCCCGAATGGTGCGGCGGGTGGCGCCATCAATGGCAAACCCCAGCTGGGCGGCCTGGCGATAGGCCCGCAGCAGCCGTAGGGGATCTTCCGCCAGGTTCTCGCGGCTGACCATGCGTAGGATTTGCTGCCGCAGATCGGCGATGCCGTTAAGCGGGTCAATCAGCCGATCACTCTGGGGATGGTAGGCGATGGCATTGATGGTGAAGTCCCGGCGCTGCAGGTCCGTTTCTAACGTGGGTCCCACCTGTTGGGCAAAGTCGATGGTGGCCTGGTCAAATACGGCCCGAGCGATTTGATTGTCAGCATCCAGCACCACAAATCCGACCTGATAGCGGCGGGCAATGGCACTTGCGATCGCGACCGCCCCATCGGGCAGCACAAAATCTAAATCCAAATAATCCGCTTGACGATCCAACAAAGCATCCCGCACCGACCCTCCCACCACGCAGGCCGTTTCCGGCAGCAATCGACTGTCAAAGGGCCAACTGGTCGGAATCAGGGCAGATGCCATAGAGGACACAAAATTCAACGATGCAGCTCCAAAAGTGATGCGGCTTACAATTCTCCTATATTGCGTCGCCCGTAAGCACGGATTTCGCGCCTATTTCTAGGCTTTCCTTAGGTCTTCCCCAGAACTAACGGGGCAACCGCACAATTTGAAACAAATTCCTCTGTCCATATTTTAGCTGCGCTAAAGTAGTTGCACAGTGCATCCCCAGTCCATCCCGACAGGGGGAACCAGCTTAAAGACTGGGGTTATGACCCTCTCCTTGCAAGTTTATCCGATGCCCTGACTATTCGTTCCCTGACTGGTAATTCAGACCTCATTACACCTTTCCCTTCCCATGTGTATTTGTATCAATTGCCATTACGTCGACCGCTGCATTACCTACCATGCGGTTGAAGCCAACCATCAGCAGCCTCACCTGAGTGAGACCCCAGATTTTGAGCCGCAAAGCCCCACCATCAATGCCAACATCAGCCCCCCCGTGGTCACCGTAGAAGGGGATCGGATCGTGCAATCGGGGGACTTTGGCTTTGAATATGATGTGGTCGGCTGCGACAGCTTTCAGCAGGAAATGGGCAAATGGGCCAGGTTGCGTCCCGGTGAAGCACTGCCGACATGATCAATGGGGAATGGACCAGGAGGCAAGGGTTCCGGCGATTAGGCACGGCCCACCATGCGCATGAATCATCGTGAATCTTATGAAATTGTTAAACACCTGGGTAAAGGCCCCAGCGGCAACACTGTTCTGGCTCGCCTAATCCATCCAAACGGTCCCCAAACCACTGTTGTCATCAAGCAAATTGCTCAGCCCCAAGAACCGTTGACTGACCTCACCCAACGGCTAAAAGCCCTGGGCCAACATCCCCAACTACCGGCATTGCTAGATAGCTGGCAATCCCCCGATGGCCAGTTTCTAGTTTTTGAACACATCACCGCCCCCCCAGTCTCCCAAACCGAACCTCCCCCCTGGCCCCCAGCCCAGGTGGAGACATTGCTGCTGTCCCTCCTACCCGTCCTAGAACATATCCACAGTTTTCGTCTCGTCCACGGCGATATCCGCCCCGCCAATATTCGCCAAGGGCCCCAGCCCCTGCTGGTTGACCTGCGCATCACCCAGCGTCTAGAAAAACAGAGCCGACCGAACAGTCAGGGCCCAGGGCTGCTGACCACTGGTGGTGACGCGGCCTATGCGGCCCCTGAACAAGCCCTGGGACGGTTGGTCTACGCTAGCGATCTCTACAGTCTTGGTTTAGTGGCGATCCATCTCCTCACCGGACTCGCCCCCTTCGATCTGTACTCAGTAGTCGATAATCGCTGGATTTGGCCCGATTTAGTCACCCAGGCCCCAGCTAAAAATCTCAGTCACGTTCTGCACAAACTCCTAGAACGTTCCTTAGAAAATCGCTATGTCACTGCCCGCCAAGCCCTGACGGACCTGAAGAAATCCCCCACGGTCTCCCTCCTAGACAAAGCCATCGCTTTCCTGCCCACCGGGCCAGCTCTTTCCATCCCCCTACCGATCAAGGCCCTTGCCTCCTCTGCCCCTCAGTTAACTGAGCGACAGCTGGCTGCGGGGCAGTCAAAGCCCGCCCCCCAAATTCCCTGGTATCCCCTGTACCAGCTCACCCCCGGTATCGCCACCGCCCTAGCGCTGCAGGGCAAAAAATTGGCCATGGGCACGAGTACCGGCCATGTATGGTTGTGCGATCTAGACACTGGGGACGAAATTTACGCCTTCAAGGGCCGTCGCCATCGCGATCGCATCACCGCCCTCACCTTCCATCCCCAGGGCCACACCATCTACAGCGCCTGTAGCGATGGCACCGTCAAACTGTGGGATTTAACCCGTGGCAACCTGAAACAAACCCTGAGTCAGCCCGGCTGGCAGCCGACGGACTTAGCCATTGCCCCCCCCTATCTAATCGTTAGCGACGGCAGTGGCCAAATCACCCTGTGGGATCTAGAGCAGCTCACCATCTGCCACAGCTTTAATCAACACCAGGATTGGGTGAGTGCCATTGCCACCCAAGGGGATCGACTAGCCAGTATTAGTCGCGATCGCACCCTACGCCTCTGGTCTCTGCCAGAAAAACGTCTGCTCGACACATTAACCATTAGCTCGAGCCAAGGACTAGCCCTGCATCCCAGCGGCCACTATGCAATTGTAGGCAATGACCAGGGCCAGGTAGAGGTGTGGACCGTGGGCCAGTCGGCCCAGTCCACTCCCCATCAGCCCGACCTACTGTGTGCTGGACCGGACGGCATTACGGCGTTGGCCTTAAGTCCAGATGCCCGTCTCTTGGCGGTGGGCACCGATGGCAATACATTGCGAGTCTATGAGGGAGCTAGCGGTCAGTGTGTTTCAGAGCTGGCCCAGGGCTGGGGAGTGGTGGCGCTCGCCTTTGATGGTCATACCCTGGTCAGCAGCAGCCAGGATGAAACCGTCACTATTTGGCAAAGAGGCAACCCTGGGAAAGCAACCCCTATGACATGATCAAAGGCATGATCAAAAACAGATTTGTCTTAGTTGTTCACTGTTGCCATGACCTATGCTCCCCCAGCGCCACTGACTCCTGGTGATGTACTCTATGCCATTGCCCCCAGTGGGACCCTACGAGAGACCCAAAAGTTTGAGGCGGGGTTGCAGGTTTGGTGCGATCGCGGCTACCCAGTCGAACTCAGCCCCACCTATGACAAACGCTGGGGATATCTAGCTGGCAAAGATGACCAGCGTCGCCAGCAGCTGCTCGAAGCCCTGACAAATCCTAAATACAAGGGGATTCTCTGCGTGCGCGGAGGCTATGGCGGCACCCGCCTCTTGGAAAACTGGCAGTGGCCCCAGGACACTAACAACACCATTAACAAATGGCTGATCGGTTTTTCCGATATCACCAGTTTGCTGTGGAGTGGTCAGCTCAGCGGCGGCGTTCACGGCCCCCTCCTCACCACCATCAGTCAGGAACCCGACTGGTCCCTCAACCGGCTATTTCACTGGCTAGAACACCACACCCTAGAACCCCTCACGGGCGATAGCTGGGTCAGCGGCACCGCCACCGGCAGACTGCTCCCCGCCAACCTCACCGTGGCCACCTGCCTCCTGGGCACCCCCCACGAACCCGATTTCACCGGGGCGATCCTCGCCTTCGAAGACGTCACCGAAGCCCCCTACCGACTGGACCGCATGCTCACCCACTGGCGCATGCTGGGCAAATTTGACTCGGTGGCAGGTATCGCCCTCGGTCGCTTTAGCCAGTGTGAGCCCCCCGCCAATGCACCGAGCTTTAGCGCCTTGGAAGTGCTGCAGGAACGCCTGGGGGATCTGGGTGTTCCCATCGTGGCTCACCTTCCCTTTGGCCACGATGGCGAGAATGGAGCTTTACCCTTTGGTATCCCAGCAAAAATAGAGGCCGGACCCCATGGCCCCGGCCTCCTATCGTTTCCTCATCATTCCCGGTAACCAAATACCCCCAGGGTTCTGCCCCTAGGCCTGGACCATTTCCGTTTCGCCTTCACCTGCGGTCACCATTGCCGTTTCCATTTCGGCCATCACCGTTTCCGACAGGGCCGGAATGGAATCATCCCCCGTAATCAATCGGGCTCCTCGCTGGTAGGTAAAGTAATTGAAACCCCACTGGAGCAGCACCAGGAGCTTATTATCAAACTCGATCAGGAAGTAAATATGGACAAAGATCCAGATAAACCAGGCGGGAAAACCAGATAGCTTCATAAAGTTGAGGTCGGCCACCGCCTCATTGCGACCAATCACCGCCATGCTGCCCTTATCTTTGTAGTTAAAGGTAGGCACCGTCCGCTTCGCCAGCTTTGCCCTGATCGCCTGAGCCAAGTAGCTACCCATCTGCATCGCTACCGCAGCGGTGCCCGGCAGGGGCGTACCCCCATCACCCTGATGGGCAAAGTGGGCCAAATCACCGGCAATGTATAGGTTGGGATAGTTGGGCACACTCATATCCGCCTCCACCATGACTCGACCAATGCGGTCCGTTTCAGCCCCGGTTTTATCAGCAATCGTCTGACCCAGGGGGGAGGCCTTAATGCCAGCGGCCCAAAGTACGGTACAGGCCTGCATATCGGTCACCACACCCTTGTGCTTAATGGAAACCGTATCGCCGTCAATGTTAGTGACAAGAGACTGGGTGCGGACTTCCACCCCCAGCTTTTCCAACGAAGCCTTAGCAGCAACTGATAGATCTGCGGGATAGGGGGGCAACACCCGATCCATCCCCTCGAGCAAAATAATCTTGGTTTCCTGGGGGTCAATATTCGTAAAGTCGTCCTTAATGGTCTCGTAGGCCAGTTCAGCTAGCGCTCCGGCCAGCTCCACACCGGTTGGCCCCGCACCCACCACCAAAAACGTCAGCAGGGCCTGACGACGTTCAGGATCAGTTTCTTTCTCCGCCGCTTCAAAGGCCAAGAAAATACGCCGCCGCACCTCTAGGGCATCTTCAATGGTTTTCATGCCGGGGGCAATGTCAGCCCATTGGTCATTCCCAAAGTAGTGGTGACTCGAGCCCGTGGCCAAAATCAGGCTGTCGTAGCCAATTACCTCATTCCGCTTGAGGGTCACCTTCTGGGCATCAGGGTCAATGTCCACCACCTCCCCCATCAGCACCTTGACATTCTTCTGGCGACTCAGAATGGCCCGTAGTGGGGAAGAAATATCCCCCGCCGAGAGCCCACCGGTAGCCACTTGATACAGCAGCGGCTGGAACAGGTGGAAGTTACGCTTATCGATCAGCGTGACCCTGACCGGAGCCTTATCCAATGTTTTCGCAGCATATAGGCCCGCAAAGCCACCGCCAACAATCACGACATGGTGCAATGTCTTTTGTTTAGCTGTTGTCTTTTGGGCTATGGGAGCCTGACCAGAAAGAACTGCTGTCATAGTATTACAAACTATTACGTATGATGAATAATTCTATATCGTCTATTTCTGGGTTGAGCGTCTAAATAAGGAACTTCATCAAAGTTTATTTACATGAAAACCCATTAAACCATCGACAAATCAAGAGATTTCACCCTCTTAATTGTTCCCCTTGACTTGACAAAAGTCCGTAGGGGCCTAACTAGATCATCTTAGAAACATAAAAGTGAACACGTCTATATGTGTTTCGTGATATGTCATGGAATTGCCATAGTGGACCCCAAAGAGTGGCCCCTAATCAAGACAACTTCGGGCACATTCCCAGATAGATCCTTGGCCTAAAGCATTAAGACAGCCTTTGCTTAGTAACCTTTGTAACTCGGTTTATGAAACAGTAATATGGGCGCTTATGGCAGATCGGTCTGAGCTGATTGATCTGAATCGTTGGGGCCTTGTTGTCTGGGCAGATTACCTGGGCAGGTTGTCCGGGCAGATTGTCCGGGAAAAAGTTGATTTTGCGGGGTTGGGAAGGGCAGAACTATGGCTTTAATCGTTCAAAAGTACGGCGGCACATCGGTGGGTAGCGTTGAGCGTATTCAAACCGTGGCCGAACGCGTACAGGCAACCGTGCAGGCAGGCAACTCGGTGGTGGTCGTGGTGTCCGCCATGGGCAAAACCACCGATGATCTGGTCAAACTTGCCAATGAGATTTCTAGCCAGCCTAGCCGTCGCGAAATGGACATGTTGCTCTCTACCGGTGAGCAGATTTCCATTGCCCTCTTGACCATGGCCCTGCAGGAACGGGGACAGGCGGCCGTATCCATGACCGGTGCCCAGGTGGGCATTGTCACCGAAGCTCGTCATAGCCATGCCCGCATTTTGAGAATTGAGACCGAGCGGGTCAAGCGCTATTTGGATCAGGGCCAGGTGGTGGTGGTGGCCGGTTTTCAAGGCATTAGTGATGCGCCGGATTTGGAAATTACCACCCTCGGTCGCGGGGGTTCGGACACCTCGGCGGTGGCCCTGGCCGCCTCACTCCAGGCCAATACTTGTGAAATTTATACCGATGTGCCGGGAATTTTAACCACGGACCCGCGCCTGGTCCCATCGGCCCAGCTGATGACCGACATCACCTGTGATGAAATGCTGGAGTTGGCTAGCCTGGGGGCCAAGGTACTGCACCCACGGGCGGTGGAAATTGCCCGCAACTATGGTGTGACCCTGGTGGTGCGCTCTAGCTGGACCGATGAGCCGGGCACTCGAGTCACCTCGCCGAGCCGCCTGCCCCGACCCTTGGATGGTCTGGAGCTAGCCCATCCGGTGGATGCCATTGAGTTTGATACGGAGCAGGCCAAAATAGCCCTGCTCGGGGTGCCGGATCGGCCTGGGATTGCGGCCCAGCTGTTTGGCAAATTGGCCGGACAACAGCTGAATGTGGATCTGATTATTCAATCCATCAACGAGGGCAATTTTAACGATATTGCTTTTACCGTCGAACAGGACACCCTGGAGCAGGCAACTAGCTTAGCGGCGGGCCTAATACCGTTACTGGAAGGGGCCTCTAAAAACGGCGCCTCGGCCCTAACGCCGAACCAAGGCTCGTTGGCAGATCCGGTGGCCTTGGTGAGCGACACCCAAATTGCCAAGGTCAGCATTGCTGGGGCTGGCATGATTGGTCGACCGGGGGTGGCGGCCAAGATGTTTTCCACCCTGGCGGCGGCGGGGGTGAATATTCAAATGATTGCCACCTCAGAGGTGAAAGTGAGCTGCACCATTGCCGTGGAGGATTGCGATCGCACCATTTTCGCCCTTTGCCAAGCCTTTGACCTCAACCAGTCCCCCGCCCGCCTAGAGGCCCCTGCTGCCCGCTATGGTCCTGCCGTGCGCGGCGTGGCCCTGGACTGCGATCAGGCCCGCCTGGCCCTGCGCCAGGTGCCCGACCAGCCCGGCATGGCCGCCAAAATATTCCAAGTATTGGCCGATCGCGGCATCAGCGTGGACATGATCATCCAGGCCCAGCGCTGCCGCCTATACCAAGGCATTCCCACCCGCGACATCGCCTTTACCGTGGCCCAGGCTGATGCCGACATGGCCCGGGGGGTGCTCCAATCCCTAGCCACCGAATTTGGTAGCAGCGAAATCATCGTCGATACCGCCATCGCCAAGATCAGCGCCGTCGGCATTGGCATGATCACCGAGCCCGGCACCGCCGCCAAAATGTTCCAAGCCTTGGCCGACCGCAACATTAATATTCAAATGATTGCCACTTCGGAAATCAAAATCAGCTGCGTCGTCGCAGAAGATCAAGGCATCGAGGCCCTGAAGGCGGTCCACACGGCCTTTGGGTTGGCAGGCAGTCACGAAATTGAAGTGCCAGCCTAGGGGTCCGTCAAAATAAATCCGTCTAAGGAATCAATGCTGCCCCATTACAAGGCCAAGCAGGTCTCGGTCAATCGTCGTCGTCACTATGAAGTGAATGGCCAGCGATTGCCAGGGGTCACCACCATTTTGTCAGCCACCAAACCCTGGGAAGACAAGGAACGGCTGTGGCGCTGGCGGGAGCGGGTGGGCACCGAGGAAGCCAATCGGATTACGGCCAAGTCCTCCCGAGCGGGGACCAAAATCCACCGGGTGATCAAGGCCTATCTCCGGCAAGAGGAATGGGCCTTACCCGAGGGCACCGCAGGGTTTTGGGCCTCCATTGAGCCGGTGCTGCAGGGCATCGAGGAGGTGCTCTTAGTGGAAGGGGCCGTCTGGCATCCCCTCAAGTTTGCCGGTTTTCCCGATGCCCTGATGGTGTACGACGGTCAGCTGGTGGTCTGCGATTGGAAAACCGCCCGTCATCCTAAACAGGTGGAATGGATGGGGGATTATTTTTTACAGGTGGCCGCCTACTGTTGGGCCGTTAACTGGGTATATCGAGACCATGACATTAAAGTGGAGCGGGCCATGGTGGCCATTGCCCTCGAGGACACCCCGGCCCAGCTGTTTACCCTCACCCCGGACAAATTGGACCAGTACTGGGGGCAATTCCAGCAGCGACTACGCCAGTACTATCGGCTGAAATTGCCCTAATCCATAGCATTTCTACGTATTTCCCTTAACACTCCTTTAATTACGTAGAGAGAAAACTTTGATATACTTCGAACAAATTTGCTACGAGTAAATACGGAGCTTTTTCCCGTAGCTATCGCTTCTAAGGAGCCCTGTCATGGCCTATCTGATTCCATTTATCATTACCTGGTTGATCACCACCATCGCCCTAGTGATCATTACCTACCTGCCCACGGGTGTAGAGTCTGACAGCTTTGGTAAAACCGCCATTACGGCCCTAGTCTTTGGTGTACTGAACGGCATCATCGGGATTATTGCCGGCTTGCCTGTTTTAGGTGGCTTAGTCTGGTTAGTCACCCTGGGTGGTCTATTGCTGAACCTAATTTTGTTTGGCGTGTCCGCCAAGCTGGTGGAAGGGTTTCGCCTCCGCTGGGGGATTTGGAGTGCGATTATCGGTGCCTTTCTACTGTCGATCATCACCTCCATCCTGAATGTCATTATCTAGCGTTTCCATGACTGCCGTTGCTGGCCACAACAGTCGTTACGTTTGCCATTAGCTGAATGAAGTCGAAATATTGAACTAAAGGAGCTGCCAAGATTGGGCGCTCCTTTTTTATTGCTTGTATTGCCTGCAGTTCATGGCTCACCCGTAGAACCTTTAAAACCCAAAGCCGATGGGCAACCACAAAACTTCATACTCAGTTAACGCATCGCTCAATGGCTACCCCAGGTAAATTCAAAGAATTTTGTAGTTATCTATACTATGATTAAGACATTTACTGTTGGAATAATGGGTCAGTGATTTTGCCCGTTATTGAATTTTGATCTGCTTAGGGCGAAGGCTGATGATACCCGTCCACCCAAGTGTCACCCTGCCTTCTTGACTAGGCGTATGGCTTAGGAGATAAGACTGCATGGCTGAGCTTGAGAAGATGCGGCGGTATGATGCTGTTGCGATCGCAGATCATTACCGTTTCCGTCTTTTGACCGTATGGTGGCGAGCCCTATCCGTGGCACTGATGCTAGGTAGCTTTGTCATCGGACTATTGCTAGATCGGGCCTTCGGGCGCAAAGACATTAACGAAGCCCGGCGGGCCAGCCAGCTCCGCCAAATATTGACCGATTTAGGTCCCACCTTCATTAAAGTGGGTCAGGCTCTGTCCACCCGTCCCGACCTCGTCAATCCCAAGTTTTTAAACGAACTGATCAAGCTTCAGGATCAGCTCCCCCCGTTCGATAACCACGTGGCCGAGCGCATTATTGAAAAAGAGCTAGGCCGGACCTCCGACGAAGTTTACAGCCATATCTCCCCTGAGCCCGTAGCCGCAGCCAGCCTAGGTCAGGTCTACAAAGCCCGGCTTTACACCGGTGAGCAAGTGGCCGTGAAGGTTCAGCGCCCCGGTCTGGTCCCCATTATCTGTCGAGACCTGTACCTCATGCGCTGGGCAGCAGGCTGGATTGCCCCTTGGCTACCCCTTAACCTGGGCCACGACCTCACCCTGATTGTGGATGAGTTCGGCGGCAAACTATTCGAGGAAATTGACTATCTCAACGAAGGGCGCAATGCCGAAGCCTTTGCCGCTAACTTTTCCGATGACCCCAGGGTCAAGGTGCCATCCATTTACTGGCGCCACACCAACACCCGTGTGCTCACCATGGAGTGGATTGATGGCATCAAGCTCACTGACATTGAGCGCGTTAAAGCCGCCGGTCTAGACTCCGACGAGTTAGTCGGCATCGGAGTATCCTCCGGGCTGCGACAGCTGTTGGAGTTCGGCTTTTTCCATGCCGACCCCCACCCCGGCAACCTTTTTGCCATGGCCGATGGCTCCATGGCCTACATCGACTTTGGCATGATGGATCAGCTGGGTCAGACCATGAAGGAAACCCTAGTGGATTCAGTCGTACATCTGATTAATCAGGAGTATGACAAACTAGCCGATGACTTTGTCAAACTGGGTTTTCTCACCCCCGATGTGGATGTGCGGCCCATTGTGCCCGCCCTGCAGTCGGTCTTTGACGGGGCCATTGGGGCCAGCGTAGGAGACTTTAACTTCAAAAGCATCACCGACCGATTCTCAGAGGTGATGTACGAATATCCCTTTCGGGTGCCGGCCAAGTTTGCCCTGATCATTCGCTCCCTGGTTACCCAGGAAGGGTTAGCCCTCACCCTTAATCCAGATTTCAAAATTGTTGAGATTGCCTATCCCTATGTGGCCCGACGGCTGCTGATGGGAGAAACCGAATCCCTGCGTCGCCGGTTAATCGATGTGCTGTTCAAGGATGGTCGTTTCCAGTGGCAGCGGCTGGAAAATATGATCCGCATTGCCCAAGGCGATCAGGGCTTTAACCTGATTCCAACGGCGGGTCTGGGCATGCAGTTTTTAATCTCCGAGGATGGCCAATATCTGCGGCAGCAAATCCTAGGGGCCTTAACGGAAGATAACCGCCTCCATACGGAGGAAGTGGCCCGTCTGTGGGATCTGGTCAAGCATGACCTACAACCCAATCAAATCCTTGATGCCGCCTGGAGTGCTCTGGCGGACTTTTCCCGCACGCAAGCAGCAGCCCTAGTCCCGAGTGGGTTAACGGCAGTTTTGTCGGGCAATGGGCGATAGTTGCCCCAGGTTCGTCAGGTGCCATTACCCCCATTGCACACCCTGAGTCTGGCTCGATGGGGTCAGCTCTGTCAGGCCTTCAACATTCACGATCAGACGGCCATAGAGCAGGAATTTAACCGCATAGCGACGGCCTATGGCCAGCCTCAACGGGCTTATCACACGGCCCAACATATCAATGAGTGTTTAGCCTGGTTAGATTGGACAAAGGCAGAGATTTCTGCCGAGTTTGCGGGGCATTTAGTCTTGGAAATGGCCCTGTGGTACCACGATGTGGTCTATCAAACCCAAGGGTCTGACCCAGAAGAACGGAGTAATGAACGGCAGAGTGCCGACCAAGCGGTGAGCTTTCTCCAAGCCCATCTGCCCAGCCACCCTGGAAAGCACGGCCAGATCCACCGGGTCGAAGCGCTGATTATGGCCACTGTTCATTTGGCAGATCAGGGTGCAGAGCATTGCCCAGACTCTGGGGTCAAGCAAACAGTTGAGTATCCATTGGACCTAGCCCCCTGGATGATGGACATTGACCTGGCGATTTTGGGCGCAGACCCCCAACGATTTAACCAATATGAGACCCAGATCCGCCAAGAATATGCCTGGGTGCCCGAGGCTATATACCGAACTAAAAGACAGCAGGTCCTAAAGCAGTTTTTGGCTCGGCCTGTGATTTACCACACCCCCAAATTTCAACAACAATTTGAGTCCCAAGCCCGCAGGAACTTGGGGGATTTAGGGTGAGGTGTTGACCTGGTTCCCAGGCTCTGCCTGGTGAACTGCGCTGTGGCTCTGCCACCTGTGCCAAGGTTGATTTTATTGCTGAGGGACCGGGCGACGTTGCGGGGGCAGGAGCCGATTACGCTATCGGATCTTAGCGAACCATCACCCGATGTGGTGGTTGCCAAGTATCGTCAGGATGATTATTTGGCAGGGCATCCTGGTGTGGAGGATTGTTGGGTGGTGATGGAGATTTCTGACTCGACGCTGGGTTATGACCGCAGTAAGAAGCTGTCGCTCTATGCTGAGTCGGGGGTTGGCCACTATTGGATTTTTAATTTGGTAAACCGGCAGTTAGAGGTTTACCGTGAACCGTATGAGGATAGTCAGGGGGACTATGGCTATCGGCAAAAGCTGACGTATTTGCCTACGGAAACGGTGGAGCTGCCGCTGGGTGATTGTGTTTTGGAGTTGGATGGAATCTCTCCTTAGGAAAGCAAAATCAATTAAATCCATAGTTTTCACAGCTAGCCACAGAGGGCTTCGACTCCGCTCAGCCCTCTGTGGCTAGCCTGGACTAAAGCGTTGAATATATTGATTGGGAGAACGGGGTCAAAACCCTGGCTGCCTGACACATCTATGCCCAACCCCTGATTCATCAGGACTGCCGGATACATGCACTATGCCAGATCAAGGCTTTCAGCCGGTGAGATACCCTGAAATTGGGGTTACCAGCAAAAGTGAAATGATAACGGTATATCAATGGTTTGAGATACTTGTGTCAGGCAGTCAGGTCCTGAACGTCATTCCCTAATGATGTCTAACCCTCTCAAAGGAAGCGCCTCGTGCGGACCCGCATGCGAGGTGCTGTGGGGGCGGGGGAAAGGAACCCCTTGCTACCCGATTTAGACGTCTGAGGCAGCAATACGCTTCCCTACAGAAGTCTTAGTCAATTTTATTGCTATCTAAGATTAATCGATTGACCTTAATTCCCTTAAAGTTTATCCTAAGGTTAGTAGATTGATTTTAGTCTGATGCTGGAAATCGCAAAGACAGATATTTTATCCCGTCTTCAGTTTGATAATCCTTGGTGGGAAGAAGGGGGCGAAGAGAAGGTCGTCTATGAAGATACACCTCGGCGCAAATACTTTGAGACTTTTTCTCAAAACATTCTAGATACAAGCGTACGCCGAGCAATTGTTTTGATGGGACCGAGACGGGTTGGTAAGACCGTCATGGTTTATCACAGTATTCGTACGCTCTTGGATTCTGGCATTAGCGCAGAAAATATCCTGTATGTATCTCTTGAAACTCCAATTTATACTGGGCTTTCATTAGAGCGTATGCTCAGTTATTTTCAAGAATTATTCAATCACAAACGTGATTCAAAGCTATTTATTTTTTTTGATGAGATTCAGTATTTACGTGAGTGGGAAATTCATCTTAAATCTCTGGTTGATTCTTTTCCTAATTACCGTTTTGTGGCTACTGGTTCTGCGGCTGCCGCTTTGCGATTAAAGAGTAATGAATCGGGGTCTGGTCGATTCAGTGACTATATCTTACCTCCATTAACCTTTGCTGAGTACTTGATGTTTATTGGAAGAGAAGATGAGTTAATAGAGACTAACCGGACTAACCAATATGATTCTGAAAGTTCTGGGTATCTCTCTCAAAAATATGTGTATCTGTCGCGAGATATTGAGGAATTAAATAAAGAGTTTGTTAACTACCTCAACTTTGGTGGATATCCTGAAGCTGTTTTTTCCGAGACAATTCGACAAAATCCTGGTCAGTATATTAAAAGTGACATCATTGACAAAGTCTTGCTGCGAGATTTGCCAAGTCTTTATGGTATCAGTGACATTCAAGAACTCAACAGGCTTTTTACGACCTTGGCATATAACTCGGGTAATGAAGTGAGCCTAGAAGGATTATCAAAATCCTCTGGTGTGGCTAAGAATACTATCAAGCGTTATCTCGAATATCTAGAAGCAGCATTTTTAATTCGTCGTGTAGAGAGAATTGATCAAAATTCAAAAAGGTTCAAAAGAGCAGTTTGCTTCAAAGTTTATTTAACTAATCCATCAATGCGAGCGGCATTATTCGGACAACTTGAAATGGACTCTAAGGCGATGGGAGCCATGACTGAAACTGCCATTTTTAGCCAATGGCAACACAGTAAAATGATCGAACTTTACTACGCACGTTGGAAATCGGGAGAAATCGACATCGTTCATTTAGAAAGAGCACATCAGGTACCCTCTTGGATTGTCGAAGTTAAGTGGAGCGATCGCCCTCACAATTCACACTCTGAACTCGACAACTGCATAAAATTTGTGCAGAAAAATTCAGGTGTATCTCAGCCAATTTTAATTACCAGTAAAACTATCAGTGATGATAATTTTTTGTATAAGAACATAAGATTTCAATTCGAACCAGCTAGCTTATATGCCTATATTCTTGGTGCGAATATATTGCAGAGAAATGATGTCAGAGTGCTACAACAGCGTATTGGTTTATTACCTCCTGAATAGAAGTCTGACAGTTTCATCACACCGCTTTCAGTAAAGACGTCTCAGAGGCTGTTTTAAAGGGTAGAGGGGTGTATAGAATTACGCTAGCCTCCTGGGGAGCACGTCATCCGCCAGTGGATGACGTGCTCCCTCGATAATTGACCTCGCCGTACCCCCAACTTAATGCCATTTAGGAGAACCCAGTACGTTGGGTTCTAGGGCGGCGTGCCGACCCTAGCCATGGGGATTTGGGGAACTCGGAGGGCCCCCAAGCAACATCTTTAAACTTCCCACCCACAGTCCAAGCTACGTTTCCTAAACTATAGCCGAGGTAGCACCGTAGACTGTTCTTCAATACATCAGCATTCCAAGAGTTACCCAACCAGTTAAAAATTCTCAAGGATAAAGTACCTCAATCATCAGCACTCGCTGAACAATGGCAAAGCTTTGGTGATGAACTTGAAACAATTTATCTCAAGGCCTTAGAACTAACTGTTGAAGATATCTCATTATTAGAAGATGAATGGAATTGGTTAAGTGATTATCTCTATGCCAACGACCTCTTGCTCCGCTGCCAACGTTCATCTATCGGCATTTCACGCAAAGCTTGGGAAACCCTCAAAGAACGGCTGTTAACGGTTGACTAACTTCACTGCCCCAACCGCTTCCGCACCCCGCACACCTGCCCCAACTGCTTCATCCTCATCCCAGCCACCAGAGTCGTACCCCCAAAGCTCTACAGGCTCTTATTGCGCGTAACCATCTCAGGAAACCGCACAATGCTAAACGCCATCAAACCGGCCACCACAATCGGCATCACCACCCCATTATGCGGTATTGTCACCGCCATTCGCCGAAGCAAAGCCACCATGGCCAACATCCGCCAACACCTGTTCTTTGTCTTTATCTACGACATTATTGACATTCCTGTTGCTGCCGGTATCCTCTATCCCCTATTTGGCTGACTGCTAAACCCCATGATTGCCGGGGCGGCCATGGCCTTTAGTTCTGTGTCTGTAGTCACCAATATACTACGGCTGAAAAAATTTAACCCCAAGGGGGCACAAGCATGAACCCCAGACAGTATCTACTAAGCAGCCTGTTTATCCTGAGCCTTGTTGTCACCATGGCCACCACTGCAACCGCCCATGCATGAAACTTTGTAAGCATTCAGGGGGTCTGAGTTGTGAGATATATCAATCAACATTGGATCTGCTAGAGTAAACGCATGCAAAACAAGGCTCTCCCATCGATTTCCGAGGTCAGCAAAGCGGATGGGGAAAAGACACCGGCCAGCGTAAAGGCGTTGGTCCTCAGTCTGGTGTCAAGAGTCGAGAATGAAGTACGCAAAGAAAAGCTGCAGCGCAATATCCAGAACTCATCCCAGCCGCCATCCGAGGACAAACCAAAGGGATTTAAGGCGAAGAAACCTCGCAGTCGTCGGCCGCGAGGGGGGCAACCGGGACAGGCAGGGAACGCCCCCAAGCTATATCCACCCGAAGCACGTGAACACATCGAAAACTATTATCCAAGCCAATGACATCACTATTATCCAAGCCAATAACATCACTTAAGTCAAAGCAATTTTTGCTTCCTAAACTTCCGTGGCTGATGCTGGTGGGCGGTATGGTGTTCACCCTGGGGTTGCAGCTCTATGCCCGGAACGGGGTGTTTTTTAGTGGCGATGGTGGCCTTAAGGCTTTGCTAACCCAGCAGTTTGCCACAGGCGACTGGCATTTTGCTCTGCGTCTGTCCGCGCCGGATTGGGTGGTTGGGCTATGGCAGCAGGGGCTATACCCCTTTACGCCACCCTATGTCTATGAACGCGCCGGACAGCACTTTATTACCTTTCCGTTTCCATTTTCAGCACTGACGGCTCCTTTTTATAGGGTTCTAGGCTACAAAGGTCTCTATGTTGTTCCTTTACTGGCCCTATGGCTGATCTGGATTCGCTTTGTTCAGATTGGCGAACAGCTGAGGTGGAGAGCCGATGTCCTGGCCATCTCCTTGGGGGTAGTTATTTTTGCCTCTCCCCTGACGCTATATGGAGCGATGTACTGGGAGCATACCTTAGCCGTTTGTCTAGTTTTTTGGGGCATGACGTTGGTGCTCTGGCCAGGGGATACTACAGTCTCTGGCCCCCAGGCCCTGGTCGCTGGCAGTCTGCTGGGTCTTGCCGTTTGGTTTCGGTCTGAATTGATCTGTCTGGCGGCCATTATAGTGGGGCTGACATTCTTACAGTGGATTAGCCGCCGGGCTTGGCTGCCGACGCTCCATGGCAAAGCTCACCTGTTTATGGCCGGGATTTTGGTGACCATTGCGGTCTTTTTTGGACTAAATCACATCATTTATGGTCACTTTTTAGGCATCCATGCGCTGCAGGTGGTTGAGGAATCGTCCATTAGCCAGCAAATATCCCAGGCGGTGGCTAACTATAAGCAGTTGCTGAATGCTCTGCTTCAATACTTTCCATTTACTCTGTGGGTGCTGGCGATGACGGTTTTAGCGGGCCCAGGGGAATGGCGGGAGTCTCGGCAGCAGATTATTACCACCTGGCTAATTCTGCTGCTGTTTGTCCTGGCTGTGCCGTTGATTATTCCGCCGGGGGCTGGCGGCAAACAATGGGGAGCGCGGTTTTATTTGATGATAATCCCGATGCTGGCCCTGATTGGCGGCATCTATATGAATGACCTGCTGAAGCAAAGGGGCGGTTGGAAACGATATTTCATCCTCGGTAGCATGGCGGTAGCATTTGTAGCAGGGGCCGAGCTCAATGTGTACCACGGTACAATGACCAGCTATCGCGATAGCGACACCAACTCCACCTCCCTGCGATATAACTACGCACCGATTGCGCCTGCGATCGCAGCCATCAATCAGCATTCAAGCCCGTATATTGCCATGTCCCATCAGTTTGTCGCCCAGCAGCTATGGGCCGCAACCCCGGACAAGCTATTCTTTTTAACGGAATCAACGGCGGATGTTTACACATTAGCCGATGGTTTATATCAACAAGGACATGAACAGTTCCTGTACATTTGCTATCCCCACCGGCCCTGTCCCACACCGGCAGAATCGAACCCATCAGTATCAGCGGCAGACACACCGTTGCAGCTGCAATTTTCCGACATTGGCACCTTTGGTAAGTATCCCCTGTATGACGTCACCATCTCCCAATTGGTAACCGCCCCTGGAACTTGAAAACGGTTAGCATCTCAACGAAGTTAATAGGGTTTCAGGCGTTGGACAACCTGCGGTTTAGCGATCAAAATCGCTGAAACGACCAAAACTCGTTAAATATTTAGGACGGTTAACCCAATTGTTAGCCAGTGGTTAGCACCCTCAGGCTGCTCAGAAGGTTGTTTCCAAGGAATATCAGCCGCTCTTCGCCCCTGCTGTCTCCGTGAATACACTTAGCTGTCCAGGAACTTTATGTTGTCAAAACAAGTATAGTTTTTCTATGAAGAGCCTTTGTCTTTGTATGCCACACCCAAGGCTTCGTGCCATTATGTCACCAGTATATTCCAGTAAAAATCTGCAGTATCAGGTTTTACATTACTGCCTTTAACAGGCTGTGCTGGTCTCTTAATCGGTGTATAAATCGAGCGGTGTATAAATCGAGGTGATTGGTTCAAAGCAGACTAACAATTTGTTGTCTAGGACACAGTTTTCTTTAGATTTTAGTTATTCTTTAATTTTTATTAGGAGCTTTGCTACATTTTATGTTTCAGCTCCCTTCGTCCCCCAGGTTTTCCACCCTTGTTGATTTACTGCGCCATCGGGCCCAAGAGGAACCAATTTGTTATCTAGGGCACAGTTTTCTTTAGATTTTAGTTGTTATTTAATTTCTATCAGGAGCTCTGCTACATTTTATGTCTCAGCTCTCTTCGTCCCCCAAGTTTTCCACCCTTGTTGATTTACTGCGCCATCGGGCCCAGGAGCAACCCGATCAGCTCGGCTACCAGTTTTTAGAGGATGGTAAAACCGAGGCTGCTCGCTACACCTATCAACAGCTTGACCAGCAGGCAAGGGCGATTGCTGCCCGGTTGCAGCAGGCAAATACTACAGGGGAGAGAGCCCTGTTGCTGTATCCCCAGGGTGTGGAAGTGGTGGCGGCCTTTTGCGGCTGTTTGTATGCCGGGGTGATTGCGATTCCGGTGCCGCCGCCGGATGCTGGGCGGATGAAGCGAGCCCTACCGAGGCTGCTGGAAATTGTCAAAGATGCCGACGCGACCTTAGTCTTGAGCAATCAGCGGATTATTGATTTGCTCAAAACCAATGAAGATGTTGTTGCATCTCAGTTTGAGCAAATGACCTGGCTCAATACTGAAGCGGTGGACTTAGCCCTGGCCGACCAGTGGCAGAACCCCCAGGTTGACCAGAATGCCCTGGCCTATTTGCAATACACCTCAGGATCAACGTCAGTGCCCAAAGGGGTGATGCTCAGCCACTACAACCTGATGCACCATTCCGACTATTTGCAGCGGGCCTGTGGCTATACCCCGGATGGGGCAACGGTCACCTGGATGCCCTATTTTCATGACTATGGTTTGGTGGAGGGGGTAATTCAGCCGCTATACACTGGGGTGCCCTGCTATGTGATGTCTCCCCTGGCCTTTGTTAAACGGCCCCAGCGATGGCTGGAGGCTATTTCTAAATACCGGGCCACCCACAGTCAGGCCCCTAACTTTGCCTATGACCAATGCGTGCGGCGGGTAAAGCCAGCCAAGCGTGAAGGCTTAGACCTGAGCTGTTGGCGGGCGGCGGGCAATGCCGCAGAGCCGATTAACCCTCGGGTGATGCGTGAGTTTGCCGAGGCCTATGCCCCCCATGGTTTTAGGTGGACCACCTTTGCCCCCGCCTATGGTCTGGCGGAAGCGACGCTGCTGGTGTCTAGTAAAGCCGTGGGCACCGAACCGGTGATTACCTCCCTGGATGCGGCTGAGCTGGAGCGGGGTCGGGTAACTCCTGCGCTGGAGGATGTTCTGCAGCGCGACCTGGTGAGCTGTGGTCAGCTGGTATGTGAGACTGAGGTGGTGATTGCCAACCCGGATACCCTGGCTCGCTGCGCTGCCCATGGGGTCGGTGAGGTTTGGGTGGCAGACCCGGGGGTGGCGGCTGGCTACTGGCAGCGGTCTGAGGCTACCGAGGAAACCTTTCAAGCCAGACTTAAGGACGAGCCCCAGGCGGGTCCCTACATGCGCACAGGGGACCTGGGTTTTATGCAGGCGGGCGAGCTGTATATCACTGGCCGCATCAAGGACCTGATTATTATTCGTGGCACTAACCATTATCCCCAGGACATTGAATGGACCGTACAGCATCTGCATCCGGCCCTTCGCCCTGACTATGGTGCGGCCTTTTCGATTATTGATGAGGGCGAGGAGAAACTGGTGGTGGTGCAGGAGGTGGAGCGATCGCATCAGCTTACCCTGGCGGCGGATGAGATTTTGGCGGACATCCGCCAGGGGATTTCGGAAGGCCATGAACTCCAGGTCAGCGCGATCGCATTGGTGAAATCCGGCAATGTGCTCAAAACCTCCAGTGGTAAAATCCAGCGGCGGGCCTGCCGCCAAAACTTTTTGGCCGGTAAGCTGGAGATTATCGCTGAGTGGAGCGAACGTCCCCAGCTATCTGGCAGTATGGGAGATTTTAAGACCGACCTGGATACCCCGGAACGTCCGGTGCAAGTGGCTTCCTATTAACAGCTGCGGCTAGCGTGGCCCATCACACTTTAAATTTTTAGGCCTATGAAACCTCTTAAACAGTATCAAGTGGCGGCAGCTCTAGAGCGCGATTTAGGTAGCCCGTTTGTGGCTAAAAATCCACTTTCCTTTGAGCAAACAGCGGCCCTGGATGAGCAGGAAGTCTTTCCTGACGCTGAGGTCAAGTGGCTTTATGACTGGGGCTTGCAGCACTATTATGTACCCACCGAAAACGGCGGTAAGTTTACCTCATTTGAGGAATTTGTCGCCTTTGTGCGGGTTCTTTCCCGTCGCGATTTGAATATTGCGATCGCATTTACCACCATGTTTTGGTCCTTTCTCACCTGGATGGCCGGCACCGACCAGCAAAAGCAAAAGCTGGCCCGGTTTATGCAGGAAGAGTACGGCACCATGTGTCTGGCCTATTCGGAACGGGACCACGGCAGCGACCTAGTGGGCGGCAGCGTTGTCGCCAAAAAAGTACCCGGCGGCTATCGCCTCACCGGAGAGAAGTGGCCGATCAACCGAGCCACCCGCTCAGGCATCACCTTTGTCCTGGCCCGCACCGATGAAGCTGGCGGCAACCGAGGCCTGTCCCTATTTATGGTGGATAAACAGGAGATTGACCCCGCTAGCTTTGGCAACAATCCCAAAATTAAGACCCACGGCATTCGCGGTGCCGACATGAGCGGCATTTATTTTGAGGACTGTTTTGTGCCCGATGACATGCTGTTGGGTAAAGAAGGCCAGGGTTTGGAGCTGGCCCTCAAGGGATTTCAAATTACCCGTGCCCTGTGTGCCGCCTTCTCCCAGGGGTCTGCCGACACCTGTTTGCGCACCACGCTCAATTTTGCCCTCAGCCGCAAAATCTATGGCAAGACCGTCTGGGATATGCCCCATCCCCGCCGAGTGCTGGTGAATGGCTTTCTCGATATTCTCACCTGCGACTGTGTCAATATCGCCGCCGCCCGTGGTTTCCATGTGGCCCCGCGACAGTTTAGCGTCTGGTCAGCGGTGGATAAATACTTTGTCCCCGTCACCCTGGAAAAAATGCAGCAGGACATTTCTGTAGTATTGGGGGCCAGGTTCTACATGCGGGATGAACATGATGCTGGCGTCTTTCAAAAAATGTTGCGGGACAGCTCCATCATCAGCGTATTTGACGGTAGCTCGGTGGTTAATCTGCACTCTTTGATCCTGCAGCGACGACATTTAGCCAAAGCCCGCGGCCGCCGTCAGCCCAAGGATTTAGCGGCGCTCCAGGAGCGGTTACGCAACAGCTTTAATCTGGCCACAGACCTGCCCACCTTTAACCCCAGCCAGCTGGAGCTGATCAGCCGGGGGGCCGATGATGTCATCCAGGGGCTGGAACCGGCATTGACCGCCCTGGAGTCCCTGGACCAGCCGCTGGATACGGCGGTTCTAGACTGTCTTAAACAACAGTACCAGCGGTTTCTCACCGTCCTGGATGAACAGGATGAAGCGCTGGCCCATGGCTCCTTTGAACATGGTCACGACCAGTCCTTTGAAGCCTTTGAAGCCGCTAAGCAATACTGCTATATCCACGCAGCCACCGCCTGTTTACACATGTGGCTCCACAACCGCCACCAGCTGGGAGAGTTTTTTGCCCAGGGCAAATGGCTAGTGCTGTGTGCCGAGCGACTGCTGGCCCAGCTCACCCCGGATCGGCCAGCGGTGCCGCTGGCTGATTACGAAACTGTAGCGGAGGAACTGTTACAACTGCATGCTGATGACAAAATGTTTTCAATTGTGCCTTTCCAGCTGGCTGGTGTAGCACCGGTTACCCCTCCGGTACCAGCGCTTTTGATTTGATGATCCCTGTTTTCATTGTTCTATACCTGTCAATTTTCTCTTAATTAAATCCGAATTAAATCCGATGACATCTTCTACAACCCAAAACCTGAACGCCACTTCCCCCGTTGCCGCCATTCAGTCCTGGCTGGTTAATCAGATAGCGGATGTGCTCTCCCTGGACCCCACCACGGTGGATGTAACTCAGCCCCTAACCCGTTATGGTCTGGACTCCATTGATGCGGTTACCATGGTGGCTGATTTAGAAGACTGGCTGGACATGGAATTGCCATCCACCCTGCTGTGGGACTATCCCACCATTGCCAAGGCGGCCACCTATTTAGTCAATGAGTTTGACGTTTCCCTAGGCTCCGACCAGTAGAGCCTAGGGGGGCATCGCCTTGAATTTTTCTGACTTTTCCTTTTGGTGGATCCTGCTATTGTTTTGTGTACCGTTTTTTACGGTGCGCTTTCTGGGTCAGGTTTTTAACGTCTGGCGCGGTGTTTTTGATACCCTCGGCATTGCGGTCCTGTCGCTGCTGTTGTTTTTTCATGCCAGCACCACCAGTTTTGCCGTTTTTCTAGTCCAGATCCTATTTAACTATGGGATGGTGCGGTGGATGATTAGCCGCCCAGCCAAACAGGAACGGCTGATTGCCACCCTGCTGATCATTTTTGATGTGGGGGTGCTGGTCTATTTTAAGTATCTAACGTTCTTTGTTGAGGATCTCCTGGGGCTGGCGGTGACGGTGCCCGACAACTGGCGATCGCAGTTTCCCCTGCCAGTATTTGGCGGCATTCCACCGGGGGTATCGTTTTACACCTTTCAAATGGTGGCCTTTGTGGTCGACTCCCTCAAGGCCCGGCGTAACAAGTCCATCGCCTTTATGGACTATGTTAACTTTGTGTCCTTTTTCCCACAGATTGTGGCGGGTCCCATTGAGCGCCGGTCGGACCTGCTGCCACAGATCTCTAACTTTAGATTTAAATTTACCGCAGAGAACTGGGACTGGGGCCTACGCTGGCTCTCCCTGGGGCTGTTTATGAAATTTGTCTTGGCGGACAACATTGCCCCCTATATTGATTTGCAGGAAGCGGGAAATGCCTGGCTGGTGTGGTTTTATGCCTTTCTGTTTACCCTGCGGATTTACTTTGACTTTGCTGGCTACAGCTTTATGGCGGTCGGCCTTGCCCGCGTACTTGGGGTCAGGCTCACCATTAATTTTTTAGCCCCCTACACCTCCCAGAGCATTAATGAGTTCTGGCGTCGCTGGCATGTGTCTTTGAGTACCTGGTTTCGGGACTATGTGTTTCTGCCCCTGATGGGGTCTCGTAAAACTTGGGCTCCGGCGTTTTTGTTTGCCACCTTTACCCTGTCCGGCTTTTGGCATGGGGCCTCCTGGAACTTTATTCTCTGGGGGGTCTACCACGGGGCGCTGTTGCTGCTGCTGCGCTATGCGGGGCGGCCCTTCCAGCGGGCCATTGGCCAGTATGTCAAACGGCCTCAGCTGATTTCCTGGGCCTTAACCTTTGGTTCGGTGGTGCTGGGTTGTTTATTTTTTATGGAGCTAAACACCACCCGTCTGGTGACAAAGTTGCTGACCCTGGTCACCCCCTGGTCCTATTCCCTGGCAAATCTCGGCAGTGCCTTTAGTCAGTACAGCCTAAATGAGGGTCTGGCCTTGGGACTGACGCTGCTACTGGCGAGCGGATTTTTACTGGTGGAGCACATTGCCGTCTGGCAGGAGCGCTCTCTGGAATATGAGCTGTTTTTGATTCCCTGGGTGTCTAAGGCACTGCTGGTCTGTACGATTTTGTTTGCGGCCAATATTCCATCTGAATTTATCTATTTTGAGTTTTAAACCGCTGGAGGGGGAGTCGGCCATGGCATGGCGAAAACTATGGAGCTGGGCTGCGATCGCAGGGTTGGCCTGGGGGGCTGGCACCCTGTATAACGTCTACGGTGGTGGCGAAACCACCTGGCTACGTTCTCTATACCAGCGGAAAGTGGCCCTGGCCCAAACCATCGAGTCGCCTAAGTTGATTGTGACCGGTGGCTCGGGGGCGCACTATACGATCAATTCCGAGGTCCTAGCCGCAGAGCTGGGGCTGCCGGTGATCAACCTGGGGATTGACGGTCCGGTGGGTCTAAACCTGATTTTGCCCAGCGTACTACCCCAGGTGAAACCGGGGGACACGGTGCTATTGATTCCCGAATATTTGCTGTTGGAGCATGAACAGGGACTGGGAGACCGCTCCGGTGCCTTTGCCCTGGCCACAGGACAGCCTCTAGCAGGAAACCTGTCGCCCCAACAGCTGGCCCAAAATGTGCTGATGTTGGGGGTGCCGTCGCTGCGGGCCATGGTCAAGTCCGCCAATGATATAGCCACCCTGGGTCGCGTCACCGGCTACTACGACGATCCGCTCACCGAGCAAGGGGACCCCACGGTCACCAAGGAACGCACGGGCCAATGGTGGCAGATGACAATCAAACAACCAGCCACCCCCTATGCGCTGGAGCGCATCGCCGCATTTCGCCAGGAGGTGGAAGCCCAGGGAGGAACGTTGTTGCTAGCGCTGCCCTGGATCTATGGCGACACCAGCGATCCAGCCACCCAGTCCAATATTGAGGCCACGACCCAGGCACTATCGGCCATTGCCCCCCTGCTGTATGATGCCGAGACCTTGAACATCCAGAACGATTCCGGTCTGTTTGCTGATACCCATTACCATCTCACCCCCGAGGCCCGCCGGTTGCGATCGCAAATCCTGGCCCAAGAGCTGCAGCCGCTGCTATCCAACTAATCCCTTTGCCCTTTTTGACCCGTTGTGCCATGGCTATCCCCATTCCCCGCCTCGGATTTTTGGAAAAACGCTATGGCCTCGACCTCAGGTCACTGGCCTTACTGCGCATGGGTCTGGCGCTGGTGATTTTAGCCGATCTGTTCACCCGCATGGGGGATTTAATCCCCCACTACACCGATGTCGGGGTGCTGCCCCGCCAGGCCGCCGCTGAGCTTTTACCAGACGGATACTGGTCACTGCATCTGATCAGCGGTCACCCCTGGGTGCAGGCAGGGTTATTTGCGATCGCCATCGCCATCGCCCTGGCGCTGCTGGTAGGCTACAAAACCCGGCTGGCGACCATCGCCTCCTGGGCCATGCTAGTCTCGCTTCACAACCGTAATCCGGTCCTGATTTTTGCCGCTGACGATGTGCTGCGGGCCGTCATGTTCTGGGCTATGTTTCTCCCCCTGGGGGCGCAATATTCCATCGACAGCGCCCTCAATTCGGCCCGGTTGCCCAAGCGCTTCTTTGGCGTCGCCACCATCGCCCTGATGGTGCAGCAGTGCTACATCTACATGTTTTCCGCCTTCTTTAAAACCACCAGTTCCACCTGGTGGCCCGAGGGCAGCGCCGTCTACTACTCCCTCAGCTTTGACCAGTATGTCACCCCGTTGGGGGCCTGGCTATTAAACCTGGGGGCGCTACTGCCCATCTTCACCTTGTTTACCCTGGTGCTGGAATGGGTCGGTCCCCTATTTCTATTTGTGCCGATCCGCACCGACCTGTTTCGCAACCTTGCCATTGTCACCTTTATTTTGCTGCACCTGGGGTTTGGGCTAACGCTCAATCTTGGTATTTTTCCCGTCCTGAGCGTCGTCACCTGGCTAGCCTTTATTCCCACCTCCACCTGGGAGGGCTGGACCAAGCGTTTTTATGGACGGGAACAGGACGGGCTGGTGATTTACTATGATGCCGACTGTGGCTTTTGCAAAAAGGTGGTGCACCTGATTCGCACCCTGGTGCTGCTGCCAGCGACCCCTTTGCGCACCACCCAGAGCGACCCAGATATCTATGCCGCCATGGAGCGCTACAACTCCTGGGTGGTGGTGGACTGGCAGGGGCAGCAGCACTACAAATTTGAAGCAATCGCCTATGTGTGCAGCGTTTCGCCCGGGTTTCGGATATTTGAACCGCTGCTGCGGTGGTCGCCACTCATGGCCGCTGGCAATCGGGTTTACGAAGCGATCGCCAACAACCGGCGTCGGGCCGGTCTGTTCACCCGCCCCTTCAAATTCAAATCCTTCTCCGTGGGGCCTTCCTGGTTAAACAACGGGCTGGCCGCCATCCTGCTGCTGCTGATCTCCCTCTGGAATCTGCGCAGCATCACCCATCACCACGCCTTTGTCGATAGCCCCAATCCAGCTATCCAGACACTGCGACGGATCACCCATAGCCGCACCGCCAATCGGCTACAGCTGCCGATGCAGGCGGCCCGGTTAGACCAGTCCTGGAGCATTTTCTCCCCTGGCCCTCCCCGTGATGACGGCTGGCATGGAGTCACGGGTACCCTGACCGATGGCAGTCCCATCAACCTGCTCCAGCCCGATCGGCCGATTGCCACCGATAAGCCCACCCTGGCCCAGCGCCAGGCGATTTACAAAAATCTGCAGTGGCGCACCTATTTTATTAATCTCAACCGTTCCGGGGGTGAAAAGCTCTACCCCCACTATGGCGACTATGTCTGCCGCCGCTGGAATCAGCGCCACACAGACGGGCAGCGGCTCAATAGCATCAGCGTTTCCTTTACCCAGGAACCCACCGTTCCCCCCGGAGAGCAACAAACCACCACCGTCACCCAACCCTGGAGTCAATCCTGTCCTCAATAGGCCAAGCACTACCCTTTGCCATGAACCACATGCCCAACTCCAGCAGAGCCAGGAGATCTCCCTAGACACCGATCGTCTGGCCCCAGTTCCAACTCAGTCTGTTTGGCTAAAATGAGGGCATAGAGTTTGGAGGTCACAGCAGATGGCCAAACGTAAGCAACGAGGAATCGCCGGGGATAAAACGATCTGCCTACCGATAGCCGAGGGGATTGATTATGAGCAATTGGTCGAGGACCGCGAGGTCTACCGTGAGTATCTAGACAACCAGATAGCATCCCATCCAGAACTCTTTCCCGAAGGCATCGAGGAGGGGTATCGATTTCATGGATGGGTGACGTCGTCTCGGCAACACGTAAAGACTCGTCGGATCTATTTGCCCCATATGGAAACGGCCTATCAGCTCCGCCCGGATTTCGTCACCCCCTACATGAGTGAGACGGCTGAGGTGGCGGGTAAAGCCTTGTACTTGAGAAAACATGGCATCTCCTATGATGGCATTGCCTATATCTTGGGGCGCTCAGAAATGCATTGGTACCGCTTGTGTCAATCACTTGAACGTGCATCCATCGTTGGTAGTACTCCAAAAACAGAGGCGACTCTCCCCCTGTAAGTGTCTATTGCCATGAACAACAGGCTCTCTCTTGAGAAGCCAGCAGGATCCATATGATCAAAATACCTTTGTTGCTCCCTGTTGTACCGCCGCCTATCGCAGTAGTTTTCAACAGTTCTCCGATGTCACCATTACCGATTTTGACAATGACCAAATACAGCAATTTATCCAGCGCTGGTTTAACTCCAAGCTAGACCAAGAAGCTGACAGCGCTAACGAGTATTGGCAACTGCTACAACAACCCGAAAACAAAGCCGCCAAAGAGCTTGCCCAGACTCCTCTACTGCTCACATTTCTGTACTTAATTTACGAACGTGAGCAAACACTACCCAACCGACGTAGCCCCCTCTATGGACGAGCCTTAAATATCCTATCGGCCACTACAATCGGCATCACCACCCCATTATGCTGCAGACTTGCTGACCGATTCAGCTCCAACCGCTCATTGCGCAATACCTCCGCACCCGCATCAGATGCCGCCCCGCTGCGGATAATGCCTGAATCAACCAGTCCCCAATAAATTCGCTAAGCTGTAGACAGTGACTGTTTTGTGCCCAGGGTTGAATCAAAAACAAATTTGCGCTGCCCATAGCCGTTGTACATTAAAAATTTCATGGGCGAAAGCTTATTTCTGGGTGTAAGGATGAGGTTGTGATTTGGTAAAAATGCTATTTAAGCAGAGACCCCTAGCCTGGATTATGGGCGGTTTGGTCCTGAGTCTGCTTGGCATTGGGGCGGTGGTTGCGGTCAGTCGTTCCCGTGACAATGGCTATGATGTGACCGCCTTAACCGTACCGGTGGAGTCTAAGGAAGTTACGGTAAGGATCAATGCCAGTGGTGAGGTTGAAGCATTTAACACGGTCAATCTGAGCCCCAAAAACGCAGGCATTGTGGCTGAATTATTGGTAGAACAGGGGGATAAGGTAGAACAGGGGCAAGTGGTGGCCCGGATGGACATGGATGATCTGAACGCCCAGCTGCGCCAAAACCAGGCAAATTTGGTGGAGGCACAGGCCCAGCTCCAGGATCTACAACAGGGTACGGATCGGCCACAGCTAGCCCAGTCAGAAGCCAACCTGGAGGCGGTAAAAGCCCAGGTAGTGGAAGCGGAGGCCAACCTGAGGTTGGTGGAAAGCGATTTGGATCGCGATCGCAACCTCTACACCCAAGGCGCAATTTCTGAACGAGAACTCGACAACAGCCAAAACGCCGTCGACAGCGCTATCGCCAATGTCAACCAACTCAGGGCACGCCTCAACGAAGCCCAACAACGCCTCAGCGATCTAGAAGACGACCCAGACCCAGAAGATATCACCCAGGCCAATGCCCGCATAGAGCGTGCCCTTGGCCAAATTTCAGCCATCGAAACCCGCATTGACAACACCATTATTCGAGCCCCCTTCGCCGGCATTGTCACCCAAAAATTTGCCGCAGTCGGGGCCTTTGTTACCCCCACCACCTCAGCATCAGAGGCTGCATCCGCCACCTCTAGCGCCATTGTCTCCATTGCCAATGGTTTAGAAGTGATCGCCGAAGTCCCCGAAGCCGACTTGGGCCAAATCCAAATCAACCAAGCAGCCGAAATTGTATCCACCGCCTATCCAGAAAACATCTTTACCGGCAAAGTGCGGTTAATCGCTCCCGAAGCCATTGAGCGCCAAAACGTTACCATCTTCCAAGTCAAAATAGAGCTAGAGACCGGCCTAGACCAACTCCGCTCCAACATGAATGTGGACGTTGCCTTCCTCGGCAATCGCCTGAGCGATGCCCTAGTGGTGCCAGCCGTCGCCGTGGTCACCCAGGGCGGAGAAACCGGTGTGCTAGTCCCCGATGAAAACGACAAAAGTATTCGCTTTCGGCCCGTCACCCTAGGTCCCCAAGTGGGCGAACAAATTCAAATTTTAGACGGTGTCACATCAGAGGACCGGGTGTTTATCGACTTACCCCCCGGCCAGACCCTGGATAATCTACGCTTTAACCGCGATGAGGAAAACTAGGCCGCCCCAGCCACACCCAGTTAGCCATAACAAACAAGAAAACAAACAACAAACAAATAAAAAAAAGGAGCAAAGACGCCTTGAGAGCGCTCTTTACCCCTAACTGTCACAGCAAAACTTAAAAACTTAACGGGCCTCCTAGACGGAGGCCTTAGTTCGATTAGCAGCAGTCAGTACCACAGTCTGTCGCGTCAGGTCTGAACTTATGCCACAGGAACAACACCAGACTGGCAAATAAAGCCTTACGCTGCGTTCTCATTGCTTGCATGGATGCTAGAACGGTCATAGTGAAGTCCTCCTGATATAGGGTGGATATACTTAACTCAGACGGTTGACCAGTAAATTGGCACGGCCATCAGTTTTTGGGTAGCTCAATCACGATAGTGCGGGTATTGTCTTTCTTTTCCTTTTTCTTGGGCTTAGTAGTTGAAGCTTCTGAAACCACGAAGAAGATGAAGCAAACTAGAAAGAAGGGTAGAAAAGGCATTTCACGAGCTCCAAGGGAAGAGAGTAGTATGAAACAGAGAAATGACAACTAAACACTGTCTGCCGGTAGGCGCTCCAGATGAAACTCAGCTAAACCACATAAAAAATTCAGCTGATTCACTGTTTCCTTACCCAACAATCACAGAATAGCGAAGGCTTCCTAGCAATACAATTTCCTTTTCTGTAGATCCGTGATCTCTTTTGTTTAGGTCGTTGCTATCTTCTCTGCAAAGGCCTTGCTACTTTTGTACAAAGTTAGGCAACTTTTACTAAAAAACGCCGTGATTCCAAGGGGAATCACGGCGTATGTGTGATTTAAATCATTTCCACTCAGGCAATATCAACGAGTAGAGTTGCTTGTCCTACCAGTGGTCCGATTAGGATCCGCTGGTGGTGGTTCAAACGTCGCATTGGCAGCACTGCCGATCATAGAAATAATAGGTAGTGAAATTAATGCAGCTATCACTAAATTTAGCCATAGTTGCTTTGTCCCTTGTAATGTTGCTATGTTAATCACCTCCTTTTTTTGCTATCAAGTGACCCTAATTAATACCCATTTCCTAGCAATTAATCAGGGTTAAAATACAAGAATAAATATATTTCTTTTAGTTCCCACTCAAGGCCTGAATTCAAAATTTTATTATGTTCATTTTCAGCCATCTTAAGTGGACATGGGGAACGTTAATTGACACAATAATCCCTTAGGTTTGTTGGGTCTACGTATAAATTTTCCTCGGGTTAGTTTTTCTATTTCTCTACCTATGCGCGTACCTTCTCCAGTCTCTGTTTCATGGTTAATCAAACCAGGACCATTGTCAGCCACAGTCAACTCATAGTGATCATTTTTGATTTTCCCAGTTACCACCAATCGTGTAGCCCCAGAAGCATGTTTTCCAACATTTCCTAGGGCTTCTTCTAGAAATCTACATAGTTTACGTTTGACTTCAATGGTGAGCATTTCCGAGTCAATGGGATCAAATGCAATGATTGTGAATTTAAGCTTTGAAAACCCGAGCAAAGGTCGCGATAGCATAGCATCATAAACCTCTTGAAATAGTTCTTGAAGAGGAATATCCAAACCAAACTTAGTGCCGGCATAGCTAACATCAAGGCTATCTTTTTGCTCAGTAGCATCCTGTTTAATAGAGTCACCGATGTAACGAATTTCGCGGTTCAAATCTTCTAGGCTAAGACAAATATCGGACAGTCCAATTGTTTCGTCACGGGTTTGTCTCAACAGGTTGGCTAGGGTTTGCAAAGGCCCGTTATGGATGGAGTCAAATACATTTTCAATGGTTCTATGACGCTCCAAGGAAAGCTTTTCAGATAGGTGACGTTCCTTTTCAAGAGCAACATTTCGCTGCTCGATCAATCCAGTCCAACGCCGCTCATTCTGGGCATAGTTGATGTAAATAAGACCATTGGCAATGACTGATGCAAGGGTGGCCGCTATGGGTAACCAGAGACCTATTTGCAGTAATAGAATGTAACTCAGTAAAATACTTGAAATTGTAATAATCGATAATCGAGCAAAGCCACTGATGACGTCCTTTGAAAATCTACTGGCGGCAATACTCAGGGTTGAGAAAGATAATAAGAATAAATATTGTGCTGCCAGATTTGTCCAGATCAACGGTTGTTTATGTTCTATCGCTTTAATCAGATGACTGATGATGTGAGATTGAACCTCAACACCGCTCACTAATTGGGAATTATCGAAGACACTATTAAAGATGGTCAGAGGGGTCTTGAATTCCTTAGGAGAACCTACCAGACTGACTATAACAACCCGATCCTTGATCAGCTGATCTGACTGGCCTTGAGCGTTAACTAAATCAGCCGCACTAATAACGTCAAAAGGTTCTACTTGTCCTGGATAGTTAATCAGAGTCTGGATATCAAATATTTCATCGCTACCATATCCATATTCAGGTTTAATTCTGGGGATCTCAACCTCACCGAAACTCATAGTTTCTGGATCTTGAATCCCATTATCTAATTCGATTGGTTTACCATCAGAATTAGTGCTCTTGAAGTAGCTTTGGACTACCTGAATGGCAAAGGAATTTTTATACTCTTCTACATTTTTATAAGCCCCTAAAAGGGCACGCCGGGCAGTACCATCTCGATCAATTACCAAGTCATTAAATCCAACCTGTTGTGCTATTTGGGTTGTGGATAGACCTGGCAGCGGCTCGGCTGGATTCGCTAGAATGGCCTCAACTGTAATTAGGTTTGGGTGATTGCTGATAGTAGGTAACAGTTGGTCTGTAAACTCTCCCGTAATTCGGTAAGACACAATATCTGTGCCCACTACGGCAGGATCACTTTTGAAAATGTTGTCTAAGATTTGTGCCAATGAACTGGCATCAATGGTGTAACCTTTCTCTTCAGACCCTGTAGCGTAGCTGGGGCCAATCTCAACGATGGTGATGGGTTTGTCAGGTGTTTCAAAGGATGGGTGAGTGGCAAATTGACGATCTAGGGCCATGAGTTCTAGGACATGAAATGCCCCTAAGGAACGGGCTCCTAAAATCGATGCAACGATGCCAAACCCCCAAAGACCAGTTTTGAGTCTCTCTAAGAGTTTTTCCCAGCGGCGTTGCTCCTCCATTAGTCCAGTAGCCCTCGCTCACGGGCGCGGATCTCGGTGAGGCTGCGGAGGTTTTTGCCTTCTTTTTTATCTACTTCAGGGTCTATTTCTAGAACATCGTAGAGTTTGTTCCAATAGTGACGAATGGTACTGGGCTGTACATTTAACTCTTGGGCAATGGCTTTGTCCTGGAGTCCTTCATGGAAGGCGAAGGTTAACACATCTAACCACTCGGGTTTGAGTTCGATGCCAGCCTGGAGCGTTTGGATCCCTCTGGTGTGGCTAAACCCTTTCAGAGCACCGTCAATGCGCTGAAAAATGTCTTGGCTGGACATACTTTTATCGACAATGGTAAAGCCGCCCTGGTGGCTGTCGATTTCTGAGCGGACCCTGACCAAAGCTTTAATGTAGGTACTTTGTACGGCGATATTTTGATTGGGGTAGTGTTTCATCACCTTCCTCAGCAGTTCGATGCCGGTTTCCACTTTGGCGTCTTGTTGATAAGCCTCAGGGATGGAGAGGTCTAGAATCGCCAAACTAAGGTGATGATTGGCCAGTTGCTCTAGGGCTTCCTGAGCTGTTTTGGCGGTGACGATTTCGTAGGTGGGGTAATGCTCACGCAGAATACCGATGGTGCCGCTCAGGACAACCTGGTGATCATCAACAATCAGGATTTTGCCGGTGGATGCTTCTTTGGTGGTGGGGCCCATGGTTCATGTTCACTATTTATGGCTGCTGTTGATGCTAAAGCGTTAACGGCCATCGGTTGCCCCCAACTTTTGACCGGTCAATGTGGATGAGACGGCTCAAGCTGGATCAGAATCTCGTTGACATCGAATACAAAGCGCTTAAAAGTTTAAGTGCCTTATTTAGCGATGTTTATACTGTAATTTTTGATACGTATTTTCAACAATAATCAAAGCCTGCAAATAGTTTCATGAAAAATGCGATCGCACTTGTAGAAAACTACAAAGACAGCAGACATTACGAATCTTGAAGCGGTTGGGTCGGGCTACGGTTGAAATGGCTACCCGATGCTCACCATCTGTTTCGGGAGATCACCCCACAACACATCATTTTGTCCGTCTCTATCCCGAGCCTAAGGCAATTTCTGCAATTCACCTGAGACCTTAGAGGCTAGCAATTTCTCAGCCTCCTAGTGTAGGTGGACAAATCTGGTAAATCAAACGGTCTACTGCACAGCTTCCATGAAAGTTATAGATGGATTTAATCGATTTTATTTAGCAATCTAGGGCAATATCAAAGGATCAATCCTATCCAGATTTGCACCTATGGTTTTCGTCGGAAAAAGCTTAAGGGTTTAACCTGGATGTGATTGAAGCATCATCTACCCTTTCAGGGGCTCCATGGCTGAGAGCAATCCCAATCGACTTAAACTTTCCCAACTGCGGGCACTGGTAGCGATCGCAAAGACGGGCACCTTTAGCGATGCCGCCTTGCAGCTAGACCTGTCACAGTCGGCTGTGAGCCATGCGATCGCAACCCTAGAAACCGAACTGGGAGTCATCCTGCTCAACCGAGGCCGCCAGGGTGCCGTGCTCACCCCCGTAGGAACAAACATCACCGCAGAAGCCGAACTAGTGCTGGAGCGACTAGACAAAATTTGTCAACAGGCCCAGCTATCCAAAGGACTTCAGTCGGGCCAAGTACGTCTGGGGGGCTTTCGCAGTGTGGCCACCCACATTTTGCCAGCAGTGATTGAACGATTCCGCCAACAGTACCCCGGCATCAGCGTCACCATCGAAGAATTCAGCCACTATCACCGGGTGGAAGATAACCTGCGCCAGGGCCGCATCGACATCGGCTTTAGCTATTTGCCCGCAGTTCCAGAGTTTGAAGCCTGGGAGTTACTGCGGGATGAATATATCGTCCTGCTCCCCCCCACCGACCACCCTATAAATGTGCACCTAACCTGGCAGCAACTGTGTAGCTATCCCCTGATCCAAACCCCACCTGGCGATGGCTGTCGTTACAACGTTGAACAATATTTAGCTCGCCATAATCAGAACATCAAGTTTGCCTACGATGTCCGAGAGGACTCCACCATCGTCAGCATGGTGCGACGGGGGCTAGGGGCGGCCATCATCGCTCGCCTGGCCGCTGAACCCATTCCCGAAGATGTGATTGTGGCACAACTCCCAGAACCCTTTGAGCGGGTCATTGGGGTGGTGACCCTGGCGGAGGCCCTGCAGCCTCCCTCTGTCTTTGCTTTTTTAGACACCATTAAAGCTGTCTGGGGAGGCAAGCCCAGCGAAGCGAAAGCTGCCTAGGCGTGGGTTGTTCCAGGCTCACCATGGCAACACCCCAGACTAAAACTTAAAACTTAAAATTCAAAACTCAAAATTCAAACCCCATCACCGACAATGTTGGAGTAGACAGCCTATAAACCTTTTCTGTGGTTCCCTTAAACGACAATAACCCCACCCGCACCAGGCCCTATGTGGTGTTTGTGCTGATCGCTCTCAATTTGGCGATTTTCCTGTACGAACTATCGCTCCAGGGCATGGGGGAAGACGCCCTCAATCAGTTTTTTCAAGTGTGGGCCATTGTCCCAGCAGAACTGACGGATAGTTTTGGTGGACGGGCCTTAAATCCTATCGGCGAGTGGTTTACCCTGATTAGCTCCCAGTTTCTCCACGGCGGGTTTGCCCACCTGGGGGGCAACATGCTCTACCTATGGGTTTTTGGCAATAACATTGAAGACCAGTTGGGGCACCGGCGGTTTATTGTGTTTTACCTGGCCTGTGGAGCATTGGCGGGGCTAGCCCAGTGGATATTTGCCCCCAGTTCTGCGGTGCCGACGTTGGGGGCCAGCGGTGCGATCGCAGGCATCATGGGAGCCTACATTATTCGCTTTCCCAAGGCCCAGATTCTCACCCTATTACCCCTGTTCATCATCTTCACCACCATTCGAGTACCCGCCATCTTTTTCCTCGGCTGGTGGTTTGTACAACAGGCCTTTTACGGTTTTGCCAGTTTAGGAGCCAATGCCGACATGGGGGCAGGCGGTGTCGCCTACTGGGCCCACGCGGGCGGGTTTGTTTTTGGCGTGGTCCTCGGTCCTCTGCTAGGTCTATTCCCTAAGGGAGAAGGCCCTTTCAACCAAGGGCGTCGTTAAAAGTTAACACCCTGACTGGGCAAGCAAACACCCCTACATCAACCAACTACAGCTCCGGTTGCCCAAAGTTAGGCACCTCAAACCCATCCTCGGAGAGGGCCGTTACAGAGACAGTATCTCCCGTAGACGTCACCGGCGGACCCACCCGAAACGGATACTCCACACTAATTTCCTCAGGCTTACTGATACCTTCATAGGTTGTCGTCACCCCTTCCACCAAAATTGTTAGGATATAGGGCACCTCAAGCACCCCATAGGCAGTCTCCGCAGCGGCAGCATCGCTAATGGCCAGCGCTTCTAAGGTGCAGGGAATCGCAAAGTTAACATAGGCAACATAGTCTCCACCCGGGGCTCCCCCCGTGGGCCAAAAAATATTCTCCACCGGTGAAAACGCCTGGGTTTCACAAAAGCCATTGGCATCCACATCCAGCTTTCCACCCGAGGGAGATGTGGGGGAAGCAAAATCAATCGCGTTACCGGTGGGATCAAACACAAGTAAATCTAAATCATCCTCGGTGTTCCAACGCAATGTGACCTGAACATCCCCCGTTTGTAAGACAGGTTCAACCTGAATCCGCCTCTGCCTCGGCGCAGTACACAGGGCCCCCAAATCATAAAGCTGCCCATTTTCATCTTCGGCATAGCAGCCGCTATGGGACGTTTGCCCTAGGGCCGTAGATACCCCCACCCCACCCCAGGCACCTAGCCCCACGAGCAAGGCTAGTCCTCCCAATCCAGGAACATTCAAGCTGATATGTCTCATAACCCACCGCATGATTTTTTTCTGACCTAAAGATTGCCATAGACAGTGGTCTGGCAAGAACCGGCAATACCCGCAGGTAGAGTATCCCAATTTCCTTAACGTACGCTAGACAGAAACTCAATAGATGTGTTATCCATGAGCACATTCATCCATTGCGCTAGCGCTCCGGTTCCCCATGGGCTCTTCTATTCTCGCTATCCTCTCATTAATCGTTATAGGCTACTCAGTTGGTTCGGTCAGGATCGTTAAGGAAGGTAATGCAGCATTAATAGAACGATTGGGCCGTTACCGTGCCACCCTAGAGCCAGGGGTGAATTTCATTGTGCCCCTGTTAGATTCCTTAGTAATTGAAGATACGCTAAGGGAACAAATTTTAGACAGTGAACCCAGAAGTGCCACCACTCGAGATAATGTCAATGTCGAAGTAGACGCCGTTATTTACTGGCGTATTTTGGATCTTGAAAAAACCTACTACTCCATTGAAGATGTCGAAACCGCCATCCAGGAGTTAGTGATCACCACCCTTCGATCTGAAATCGGTAAAATGGAACTCCAGGAGACATTCTCCTCCAGGGAAACCATCAATAAGGCCCTGTTAGATGTATTGGATGAAGCCACCGAACCCTGGGGTGTAAAAGTTAATCGCGTAGAAGTTCAAGAAATTAAGATTCCCACCGAAGTAGAGGAATCCATGCGACTGGAGCAAGCGGCAGAAATTGCTAAACGGGCGGCCATTACCAAAGCCGAAGGCCTGAAAGAAGCTGCCATCCTTGAGGCGGAAGGCAATGTTCAGTCCATGAGGCTAATTTCCCAAGCCTTTGATGGCCAGCTCAGCCAGAGCGAAATCATGAAGTTTTTAATTGCCCAACGCTATGTGGATGCAAACCAGAAGTTGGGCGAAAGCGAGAACTCAAAAGTGCTCTTTATGGACCCTCGGGCGTTGACAGAAGGCATAGTAGACCTAATGAGTGACAGCCCAGATGTAAATAATTAGGGTATCAACTTAAGCCGGAAAATCCTGACTAGGTGGGGAATCAGGGGCCAGAAGCCGAAAGCCAGTGAGGCCCTGATTCATGACTCCTGACTTCTGCATACTATCTCGGGAAAACGTCCCGCTTTGAGTTGGTACCCAATCATTAAGGAAATAATTAAGGTCAATTAAATCGAATTTATCGGGGAGCATGTCATCCCCTGAAGGAAGAATAAACAGCCTTGATTTCTTGTGCTTTGTCAGGCATGAGTTTCCGAGTTCTATTTAACTCTGGTCCGAGAATGACGTGCTCCCATTTATCGTCATCCGCCAGAAGCTTAAGTCTTTGTCGGGAAAACCTAATGCCTTCTTTCGGAGGTGGTTAAGTAATGTGCTGGGACTTTACCTAGAGCGGCTAGGATATTTAGCCTCTAAGATTTAGCCTCTAAGATATAGACTCGCCTTGCTTTCTATCGCCCTTACCCATGGTTTCCACCACTAATGACTCCCTTGAGGGTGCATTAACTACCCAATCTACCCATCGTCCCTTGCTAGGCATGACCCAAGCAGAGCTAACGGATTGGGTGCAAACCCAAGGGCAGCCAACCTATCGAGGCAAACAGCTGCACCAGTGGATCTATGGCAAAGGTGCTCGGTCCCTCGCCGACATCACCGTATTCCCTAAAACCTGGCGTCAGACCATGGAACAAGTGTCCGTTGGTCGTTCTGAAATTCACCATCGTTCCATCGCCCCCGATCAGACGGTTAAATTTTTGTTGCGGCTAGACGATGGGCATATTATCGAAGCCGTTGGTATCCCCACAGAGAAACGGCTGACCGTATGTGTGTCCTCCCAGGTGGGTTGCCCCATGGCCTGTGATTTCTGTGCCACAGGAAAGGGGGGATTTATTCGTAATTTGGCCACCCATGAAATTGTGGATCAAGTGCTAACGGTGCAGGAAGACTTTGCTCAACGGGTGAGCAATATTGTCTTTATGGGCATGGGTGAACCGCTGATCAATGCCCATAATGTGGTCCAGGCGGTCAAATGTCTCAACCAGGACATTGGCATCGGTCAGCGGAGCATCACCATTTCCACCGTTGGAATTCCAGGGCAAATTCGTCGCCTAGCCCAGCACAATCTACAGGTAACCCTGGCGGTTAGCCTCCATGCTTCTAACCAACCCCTACGAACTCAATTAATTCCCAGCGCCCAACAATACCCCCTCAAGGATCTCCTCGATGAGTGTCGTGAGTATGTTGCCATTACAGGTCGTCGGGTCACGTTTGAATATGTTTTGTTGGCGGGGTTAAACGACTGCGAAGATCATGCGGTGGAGCTTAGCCAACTACTGCGCGGCTTCCAAAGCCATGTCAACTTAATTCCCTACAATCCTATTGATGAGGTGGACTATCAGCGGCCTTCCCGTCAGCGAGTCAACCAATTTACCGATAGCTTAAAGGCGGCGGGCGTTGCCGTGACTGTTCGCTATTCTCGGGGTCTGGAGAAGGATGCTGCCTGTGGCCAATTGCGAGCATCCAAGGTAGGCGATTAATTCAGTAACAAAACCATGACGAACGGGGGCAGTTTTGTTATTACTTCCAGACATTTAGGGTGCTTAACGGGCCATTACAGCAGCAATGCCAGGGGCATAAGCTTCAATAACTTTTCCAGTCCTTTGACAAACAATCATTAAGTAGTCACAGTTCGAACATTGGGTTCGAGTGAGTTGCTGTTGATTTAAATGGTGGCGCTCGGCTAACTTGCCGCAGTTTGGACAATGAATAGTTTGAATCACGGTATTCATAGGATTTATTAAAAGGATAGGCAGGCTTTAATTATGGCAAGTTCTTGCTGGAGCGACAATGTGTCAAAAGTTACAAAAAAGGCGGGGATCGCCCTCTTAACAGGCGATCCCCGCTGTTGCCAGAGGCTTACCCAGCGTGTTTTTAAGCGACTAAAGGCAACAGAAAACAGCCGATTATATCGACAACTTAAAATATAAAAGTTATTACTCTTGTAAAGAATGTGTTTAGCCAGCCTACTCTCGAACCAGTAAATCTAAAGGTTTTTTTTAGATAGTTAGCCCTTTTAATTACTTTTTTAGGGCTTTATTTGTGCAGTCCCACAGACATGAGAATAATTATTTTCTACGGAAGACGAATATTGATTAATCATTCTGAATGGGAAGTCACTTCAACTTTAGATTTCAACTTTAGATAAAGTTAAAAACGAGGCCTACGTCTCTCGGCCCGGTAAAAAACTGCCACTAAGGCGCTTAATCACTCGATTGGCTAGGTCTGCATAGCGAATCTCTCCGGCTAAGAGTTGTCCCAGCCGTTTGGTGGCCGTTGGGCGTTTAATGCCGACTCGATAGCCGATTTTTGGCATGCGGAAAAATATGTTGGCAATGCGCTGACTCCACTGAATATCATTGCCCCATTCTTCGTGGATAGTCTCGCTATAGTGGGCTAAGGCTAGGGTGTCCCCACCCAGGGCACGATCAATGGCGACGGCAGCCTTTAGGCCACTAAAAATAGCAGGACGAATGCCTTCCGCCGTCATGGGATCAACAAGGGCGGCGGCCTCGCCCACTAAGAGTGCCTGCTGGGTATGGAGGGGCCGATTGCCATTCCACAACTTCAGGCCATGGGAGTAGAGCTGCCCTGCCTCCAGGTCGCTGCCTAAGGACTGGGCATAGGTGGCTAAGGATTCTTTTGGATTTTTGAGGGTGTCCCCCAGGAAGCGAGTGATGGCTAGGGAATGACGCTGTCGTTTGGGGAAATTCCACAGGCACCCTTGCTTCACAAGACCAAATTCGAACGCCATGGTGGGATTTTCCAAGGGGGCGGGCAAATCGATCTCCAGCACATAGGCTTGGCGTACTTTTTCGGGGTTAAAGCCTAGCCACTGGGCCATGGGGCCATCGGCTCCATCAGCGGCTACCAGGTAGCGTCCAGCATAGGGGCCCTGCTCAGTTTGCACGGTCCAACCGTCGTCTTTAAACGCGATCCCCACAACAGATGTGCCGTCCTTGAGGGCTACCCCCGCCTTGAGGGCCTGATCAACTAAGCATTGGTCAAATACTTCACGGCGGACAATCCACATGGGTTCGTCGGTTTCTAGGTCGGCTTCGATGGGATCCCCTAGCTGCCAGGTATAGCGCACGCGCCGTAGCTTTTGGTCAATGGCGGGGGTGATGTCAAAGTCTAGCCAACTGGCAACACTGGGTGCGATCGCACCCGTACAAGGCTTATAGCGGGGTAACTGATGTTTTTCAAGCAGCAGGACAGAATGCCCCTGCTGGGCCAGCTTGTACGCAGTGGTACTACCCGCAGGGCCAGCACCCACGACAATACAGTCAAACATGATGAACTCCCGATATGCCCTACGGTGACAATGCTGGCCGGACGTGGATAAAAGACTTTTACAGATTTAAGTCTTGCCAAAGAACAGCAGCGCCCACCATTCTAAGCGGCTGCGGTCATCAAACTATGCAGAAGTCATAATTGAGGGCTAGCCACAGGTATCGCCATGGAAAACCAACCCAGACAATGAACCCAGGCAATCGATCAAACCTTCAGGATTTCCTTTTCTTTATCTTCCAGGGCCTTATCAATCGTTTTGATGTACTGATCCGTTAGCTTTTGTACCTGATCTTGCAAATCACGGGATTCGTCTTCAGACAGGTCACCACTCTTTTCCTGCTTTTTTGCAAAGTCCATCCCATCTCGCCTGATGTTCCGAATAGCCACCCGGCCTTCCTCCGCATACTTGGCCGCTAGCTTGACAAAATCCTTACGGCGCTCACTAGTGAGCTGAGGGATATTTAACCGAATCACAGCCCCATCATTGTTCGGCGTCAGGCCCACATCAGACAGGGAAATAGCCTTCTCGATTTGGTTGAGGATACTGGCGTCGTAGGGTTGCACCATCAGCGTACTGGGGTCGGGGGTACTGATGTTGGCCATTGACTTTAACGGTGTAGGGCTGCCGTAGTAGTCAACAGAGATACGATCGAGTAAAGATGCGTTGGCCCGTCCAGTACGAATGGTATTAAACGAGCGCTTAGTAGACTCAACAGCCTTTTGCATCGACTGCTCTACATCGTTAATGTCAGCTAACTTCACAAGTTCCTCCCACAATTGTGCCAATTGGTTCCCCAGACATGGCACGTTGAATATTGCCATCAACGGCTAGGTTAAACACCATGATGGGGATATCGTTATCTTTACACAATGCAATGGCCGTACCATCCATCACTTTAAGATCTTTGGCTAGAACATGACTATAGGTCAAAGTGGTATAGCGTTTTGCATTGGGATTAGTGTTGGGATCGCTATCATAAACCCCATCCACCTTGGTGGCCTTGAGCAAAACTTCGGCACTGATTTCAGCCGCCCGGAGGGCAGCGGTGGTATCGGTAGTAAAGAAGGGATTACCTGACCCAGCGCCAAAGATAACCACCCGTTTTTTCTCCAGATGACGAATGGCCCGTCGCCGGATATACGGTTCAGCCATTTCCTGCATGGAAATCGCTGTTTGTACCCGAGTGGGCACTTCGATCCGCTCTAGGGCATCCTGCAGAGTCATGGCGTTCATGACGGTGGCTAGCATGCCAATGTAATCGGCGGTGGCCCGATCCATGCCAGATGCCGCCCCTTTCACACCTCGGAAGATATTCCCACCGCCCACGACGACGGCAATTTCTATACCGAGTTCAGCGGTGGCAGCAATTTCCTTAGCGATGGCATCTACTATTTGGGGATCAATGCCGTAGGCTAATTCGCCCATTAAAGCTTCGCCGCTGAGTTTTAGTAGGACGCGCTTGTAGGTATGGCCCATGCGATAACTATATTAGTGACTGAATTTCCCCATAAAGATAGCAGCCCAAGGGTGATTGGGAAACCGCATTGGGAATGGACATAGTGTACGCTTTACAATCGCGTTGGGTGATCCACGTAAATGTACGTAACAAATGAGTCAATTGGAGACTGGGTTAGCAGGTTACGGCTGGCAGGTGGGATTGGTGCTAGCCTGGCTGGTGTTGATTGGTGGGGCATCGGAAGGTTCTAGGCGACTGGGATATGGTCCTGAAATCACCCGCAAGATTGTCCACATTGGGGCGGGACATGTCATTTTATTGGCCTGGTGGTTCATGCTTCCGGCTTGGCTGGGGGTGGCGGCGGCTGTGGTCTCTGCTGGGGTGGCCTTACTGTCTTACCGATTCCCAATTTTACCGGGTATCAATAGTGTGGGCCGCCGCAGCTGGGGCACCTTTTTCTATGCGGTCAGTATCGGGGTGCTGATGGGCTGGTGCTGGCCCCAGGGCTATCCCTACTTTGGGGTGATCGGTATTTTGATCATGTGCTGGGGGGATGGGCTGGCAGCCTTGGTGGGCCAGCGTTGGGGCCGTCATAGCTATGAAATTTGGGGCGAGAAGAAAAGCTGGGAGGGCAGTCTGACCATGGCCATGGCCAGCGCCCTGGTGGTATTAGCAGTATTGGGGGGACTGCAGGGCCTGAGCTGGCCCCTGGGGATGACGGCCCTGGGGGTGGCGATCGTAGCCACTATGCTAGAAGCTGTTTCCAAGTACGGAATCGACAATCTGACCGTTCCCATTGGGGCCACTGCTACCACCTTAGCCCTTACCCATTTCCTAGGTTGAACCTAGGCTAAACCCCGTCGCCCCGCCCCAGCCATTCCCCATCAGGTCCCAGCCATAACGTTCTTCAATACTGATGAATGCGCTAGGTCATGATCCCCCAGACCGATGGATAAAATGGGCTATCTGTGCCGACAACGTTGTTTGCAAACCTTTATGAAAAAGCCTATAAAAACTCATGGTCTAGATAACCTTGCGAATCAAAAACTGATGCTAGAGTTTAGATAAGAAAAGTCTTAAAGTTTCAAAAAGCAGTTTGTTTGGTATTACCCAACCTACTAAACCAGCTTCAAGTTGGAATCTGTAGCTTTTCCCAGATCGAACTGCTCATTCTGGATATGGATAAGATTTAGTTGGCTATATTTTGTGGCATATGATCCATTAAGCAGAAAGTTTCAGATTAGAGATGCATCTAGGCACCACCCCATAGTTGAACTTTTAATTTTTACTGCTGTCCAGCCAAACGGGTACTGAAGTATTGTGTTTATGTTTAAACGAAAGCCAGCCGCTGTTCTCACCTATCTCAGTCGGACATGTGAAATTGAAGGGAATATTCATGCCGAAGGCAAGTTAGTCGTCGACGGCATCATCCACGGAATTGTTGACATCCAAGGGGATTTAGATATTTCTAAAACTGGACTGGTGGAAGGACAAGAAATCCGGGCCAACAACATCACAGTCGAAGGGGTGCTGAAGGCCCGAGTATTTGCCGAGGGCAAGCTTGTGTTGATGAGCACCGCTCGGTTAGAAGGGGATGTGGTGGCCGGTTCCCTAGAAATTGAGCCCGGGGCTTATTACACAGGCTACATTGAGACTCGCGAATCAAAGACACTGCCGCCGTCACGGGATTTACCAGAACTCTACGGCACCACTGAAACCACTGGCCCTACTACCGGAAAGCGGACATCTGCCTAGTTTCAAGCAGGACCAATAGATGACCTGCCTAACGGAATCGAAAGGCCTTAAAATCCATTGCTAGCCATAAAGGCTTTGGCAATGGTGCTAGCGGGGCTAAATTCACTCCAGCCCTAACGGGCCATACGTTTAACCTGTCCATGCAGTAGTTGTAGCTGTCTAAGGCTGGAGGCTGCGGATGTCAGATTACCAGACTTTGCTAGCGCTTCTAGCTGGGCAGCTATTTTAGCCATACCAACCGCACCGACATTGGCACTAGCGCCTTTGATGTAATGGGCCAGGGATCGTACCGCCGATGGGTCTTCCATGGAAATAGCGATTGCTAACTGGCTGAGACTATTTTCAGTATCAGCGGCAAACAACTGGAGGAGTTCTTTTTCGAACGCCTTATCCCCTCCTGCCAGCTGTTCCAATTGATTTTGGTCAAAGGTTTTAGCCATGGTGTTTTGTAATGACAGCGTGTAGAAAATCAAGAAATCATTAGTTATCTTTTATCAGCCAGCTCAATAAAACTGCGCCCAGGCCCAGCCAAAACCATGGAAATTTTGGCCACAGCCCAAACAGATGGGGGAGCCCATCAATGGCAAAACTTAGCCATAGGCTAATCAGCCAAATTAATAGGGCAGCAAAAAATGACATTGAGTCTTTAGGGTTACCTTCTCACTCTACAAAATGCCATGAAATGGCTTTGATGTTCGGTTTTTGATGGCTTAACCCACAAGAATCCGCAGGAGTGTCCGCTGGGGAACGTCCTTCGCTACTATTAAACATGCTGCGGAGAAGTCGTGCATGTCTACTGAAGTGTCTGGCGTTGGCTATCAGTCTAAAGTGAGGCAGGTTCTACTCATTACCCTGCTTCTCAATTTATTAGTAATGGGTCTTAAAATCGCGGTGGGCTTGTGGACAGGGTCCTTAAGTTTGCTGGCGGATGCGCTCCACAGTGTGACGGATAGTGCCAATAATGTGCTTGGCTTGATAACCAACCAGTTGGCATCCCCAGAACCGGATCGGGAGCATCCCTATGGTCATCAGAAGTATGAAGCGGTGGGAGCCCTGGGGGTGGCCGCATTTTTAGGCATTGCTTGCTTTGAAATTTTAAAGGGGGCCTTTGAACGACTGCTGATGGGGGGGACCCCTGTGGTTTTAACGTCGGGGGCACTGTGGATCATGCTGCTGGTGTTAGGGATTAATATCATTGTTGCCGTTTATGAACGACGGGTGGGGGTGCGTTTAGGCAGCAAGCTTTTAATTGCCGACGCTCACCACACCATGAGCGATATCTGGATCACCATCGTCGTGATTGCTGGCCTCATCGGTGTGTGGAGAGGCCTCGATTGGTTAGATATTTTTCTGGCGCTGCCCGTAGCGATTCTAGTGCTCCATAGTGGCTGGATTGTTCTCTCGGCCAATTTGCCCTGGTTGGTGGATGAAATGGCCATTGCCCCAGAGGCGATCCATCGGGAGGTGATGAAGGTGTCTGGCGTGATTAACTGCCATAGCATTGCATCGCGGGGATTATTGGGGCGTCAAGTATTTGTCGATATGCATCTAATTGTGGAACCAACGGATGTGGTCAGTGCCCATAATATTACGGAAGTGGTGGAACAGACGTTGGAACAGATGTTTGGTCCGATTCGGGTCACCATCCATGTGGAACCGCCTAACTATCACGAAGAGCACATTAGCTACCAATGATCCGATGGCGATGAACTGGCAATGGACTTAGGTGTGATGAATTTACCCACATGGATTACGGTGTCGCGGCTGGTGGCGATTCCGCTAATGTTTGGGCTACTGATAGATCCCTCGGTCAGTCATCGTTGGTGGGCCGTGGCGGTATTTTTATTGGCCGCCTGTACCGACTGGCTGGACGGTTACTTGGCACGGCGACTCAACCAGGTGACGGAGCTGGGGAAGTTTTTGGACCCGCTGGTGGACAAGCTGCTGGTTTTGGCTCCGCTGCTGGTTTTGGTGCAGCTGGGTACGGTCCCTGCCTGGGGGGTGTTTCTGATTTTGGCGCGGGAACTGACCATTGCCGGGTGGCGAGTGGGCCAGCCCAAGGTGATGGGGGCAAATATGTGGGGTAAGGCGAAAACGGTGGTGCAGATTGGTGCGATCGCACTCCTCATATCCCCCCTGGCCCAAAGTTATCCCGCAGTAGCCCTGGGATTATTTTGGCTAGCCGTGGTGCTCACCTGGTGGTCTGGGCTAATCTATCTCATGGCTTAATTCCCTTATCCCCAACCTCCACGACCATGGAAACCGATCCAACCATTGACACCCAAAACGTTTGCACTCAGACAGAACCCGACGCTTGGCACGTGGTCCAACAGCCAGACGGCCATTGCGAAATTTGTACCCAAGGTGAACTAAACTCATCCACCGATGCCCCAAATATCTGGGGACCATTTACCAGTCGCAATGAAGCTATTGCCAAACGAGTGGGATTGATTCGGGCCGGAAAATGCAGCCCCCAGTAATATTGAGACTTTAGTTAGCGGTAACGCCTTCGACGCTAGCCGCCTCGCGCTGACCTCTGAGTAAATCATTGAGGACTTCGATTGCTTTCGCATACTGGGGGTCCTCTAGGGTACCGATGCGATCGCGATCTTCACTGAGGTATTCCCGCTGATCATCCGTCAGCTCCACCATAAAGTCGGGCTCAATACCCAGAGTATTAATATCACGACCACTGGGGGTGAGATACTTAGCAATAGTCACCGCGATGCCAGAACCATCCCCTAGGCCGCGCACCGACTGCACCAACCCTTTACCAAAGGTCTTCGTCCCCACCAGCACCGCCCGATTATTATCCTGCAGGGCCCCAGACAAAATTTCACTGGCACTGGCCGAGCCACCATCCACCAACACCACCAAGGGTTTATCAGTCAAAGCTCGATTGTTGGCCACATTTTCATCCAAGGTGCCTTCACGGTTCACCGTCGAAACAATAGTCCCGTCACTCAGCCACATGCGGGAAATATCAATACTGGAATAGAGCAAACCACCCGGGTTAGAACGTAAATCCAGAACGTAGCCCGTCACATCACGCAGCTCCAGCTCTTGAATAGCCTCACGCATCTCAGACGCAGCATTGGCACTAAACTGCGTCAGGCGAATGTAGCCGACACCGCCCTCCTGTTCCGGATGGTAGGCATAGCGTACGGGATGAATCTCAATCCGAGCACGCACCAAATCAAAGTCAATCTCCTCACCCTCACGGAGTACGGTCAGAGTAACCTCAGAATCCACCGGACCTCGGATCAAGTTCACCGCATCACTGAGATCCATCCCTGCGGTGGTCTGACCATCAATACGGATCAGCACATCTCCAGAACGGAGACCCGCCTCAAAAGCCGGTGTATCCTCAATGGGAGAAACCACGACGATTTCTTCCGTTTCTTCTTCCTGGGAAATCTGGATACCTACACCGGTCAACTCACCGGAGGTATCGATTTGCATATTGCGAAACTCCTCGGGATCCATGAAGCGCGTGTAAGGATCCCCAAGGGAATCTACCATTTCCCTAATGGCTTCGTAGGCATCACCACTGTCGGTATAGTCACGATTGAGATAGTCGGTGCGGATAGCCTGCCAGTCTTGAGCATTAAATGTTTCATCAACATACTCGTTATCGATCAGCTGCCACACTTCATCGATCACCTCTTTCGGGCTCTCCCTAAAGAATGCCTGACTCTGAGACCAGTGAATGCTAGTACCTGCCACAACAACAGCCATACTTGCCAAAGCTGCCGCACCCAAAATCAGGCCATGCTTCTTGGTTGCCATAAAAAGAGATCCAGAAAAAATTAGGACGACACGTACTGAACCAAACAGTATAAATAGCTAACTCACACCTTATAAATATATAAGCTTTGCTCAGTCGACGCAGGCATCGTACATATATTTAGTCCATATAGTCATTCAATGCAGCTTAGCAACTCTTCCGGAAAATTGGCTAGATTTTCAGTCAATCTCCTACAAGTTACTAGACTAACAAACGGGGATTAAGGTTCAAAATAAGGCTTCGTTTGCTAAACAAAATTAACAAATTGGCATGATTTAACCATAAAAGCTTCCTTAGAAATACCAAATCCCCATCTAAAACCGTTGCTTTCTTGAGCAAAAAATAGTTTTAGATAGGGACACTAAATTGAGCATGACCGTTAAAGAAACTTAGCTTCCGGGCTCCACCCAACGACCATCCCCCTTAATCAAATTAATTAATTCCACCACCCCCTCCTCTTCCGGTACCCGCTTGATTTCCTCACGGCCCCGATAGAGGGAGATATAGCCCGGCGTTTTACCCACATAGCCATAGTCAGCATCTGCCATTTCCCCTGGCCCATTGACGATGCAGCCCATTACCGCAATATCCAAACCCGTCAGGTGGCTAGTGGCTTCCCGCACCCTATGCAAAACCTCCTCTAGGTTAAATAGCGTCCGACCACAAGAGGGGCAAGCGACATATTCCACCATGGTTTTGCGTAAGCCCAGGGCCTGCAAAATGCTATAGCACACCGGAATTTCTTTTTCAGGGGCCTCGGTCAAGGAAACGCGAATGGTATCCCCAATCCCCTCGGCCAGCAACGTCCCAATGCCAGCGGTGGATTTTATCCGGCCATATTCGCCATCCCCCGCCTCGGTCACCCCTAGATGCAGCGGATAGGCCATGCCCAACTGATCCATCCGTTGGGCCATGAGGCGATAGGCCGCCAACATCACGGGCACTCGAGATGCCTTTAAGGAAATAATTAGGTTATGGAAATTTAGGGACTCGCAAATACGGATAAACTCCAGGGCTGACTCCACCATGCCCTCGGGGGTATCACCATAGGTAAATAGCATGCGCTCCGCTAAAGAACCATGGTTCACCCCAATGCGCATGGCTTTGTTCTGATCGCGCAGGGATATTACCAGGGGCTCAAGGGTTTCTCTAATTTTTTCACCAATGGCATCAAACTCTGCCTGGGTATATTCCGTGCGGCTGTCACTGGGTTTTTCAAATACGTAAAGCCCCGGGTTGATCCGCACCTTATCCACATGCTTAGCCACTTCCAGGGCAATCTTCATCCCGTTGTGATGGACATCGGCCACCAAGGGCACAACCTGGTAAGTAGCCGCCAGCTTTTCCTTAATAGTCGCCAAGGCCTTAGCATGGGCCATGCTAGGCACCGTAACCCGGACAATCTCACAGCCAATCTCATGCAAGCGTCGAATCCCGGCCACTGACCCGTCAATATCCAGCGTATCTTCATTGATCATGGACTGTACGACAACCGGGGCTCCGCCACCAATAATGACGTCACCGACGGGTACTGGACGAGTCTTACGACGAATAATTTGGGTGTCGATCAGTTCGTTGGCACTGGTGTTGGCAGGGGGAGGCGTCAGGGTTTGCATACGTCGAGATACAGATGAATTTACGGTTTAGACCCCATTCAAGTTAGAGGCGTAAGCATTCCCCTAGGAAAAACCTACTGTTCTGAACGTGGATCTGGCTTATTGTCCTATTGTATTTTGCTAGCGTCCCACAAAATGCAGACGCTTACTGGCAGTCTGGACGACAAAATATCGTTTTACGCCCATAGCTCACCCTCTAGGCACTCGCTGAAAGCCTTATGGAAAAACTATGGGCGGGGATACTATAGGCAATGCCATCGAGACCGTCATAACGCTGCCTAATTTAACTTGGCAATACATTCCAATACCAGACGCTGATTAATCAAAGAGAACGGTTGAATATCCAGGGTGCGCCGAAAACATTGAATGGCATCCAGATAATTGCCTACGGAAGCATGGCATAAACCCAGGCCATGCAAAGCCCCAAAGTGATAGGGAATGAGCTCAAGGGTTTTTTCGCAGTCCTTGGCCGCCGCCAAATAGTTACCCTGCATGTAGTAAAAGACAGCCCGTCGATTCCAAGCTTCAGCAAAGTCTGGCAGGGTAACTATCAGCTGATCAAGAATCGCTTTAGCATCCTCACCTTGCTCCGCTTCCACTAGGGTTTGGCTCTCAATTAAGCGCTTAGCACCTTGGACACCCTTTTGGTGAAACCACATGTGCCAGAATTCTCCTGTTGCTTGATTGCGCACGGTTTCATCCGGATCTTTCAATGCCTGCAAGAGGCGATCAATATAGGCAGAATCCATCAGTTAAACAGGTTGATCAATCGAATTGGACAGGTGCCTAGGGCACCTATTGAGCCGTAATCAGCGGTAGCCCTGGGTTGTGAAGAAAATCACAATTCATCTGAACGATGCGGAAAGTACCCACGATGGAATGAATAAGTCTGGGGGGCGGCAATAGGTAGTGGTGTACACCACTAGGGAAAGCTAAGGCAAATCATACACGGGCGTGTCCACACGTTATAGCCCATACTCCACTTACAAAGGATCGGTATCTCTGTGTCCACGGTAATTCAGGTGCGCCCCCAGCAGTTTGTCAAGACCGCTGCACTTGAGCAGGTCATGCAGCGGGCGCTACGCTATCTCAGGTCTGGCTACTCAATTCATTTAGAAGGCCCAACGGGCATTGGGAAAACCACCTTAGCCATACATCTGGCCGATTGCCGGAGGCAGCCAGTGATGTTGGTCATGGGGGGCCATGATTTGACCGTGCAGGGGGAATTTAACCACCAAAATTCCTGGTTCAGGGTAGCCTGTCGGGAAGGATGGACCCTGATCTATGACGAATTTAATCGTTCGCGACCTGAGATGAATACGGCGTTGCTATCTGCCCTAGGGGAAAAGATGTTAGCCCTGCCCCATCCAGGCGGATTAGAGTATGTGCCCATTCACCCAGAGTTTCGGGTGATTTTTACCTCTAATGCTGAGGAATACTGTGGCACCTACAGCACCCCAAGCACACTGATTGATCGGGTGGTGACGATGAACTTACCTGAACCCAACCTCTTGGCGCAACAGCAGCTACTGGTGGAATTGATTGGGATTTCCCTTGAGGCGGCGGCCCTAGTCATTAGACTGGTGCAGCAATTTTTTCACCATATATCGCCAGAGAGCAGATTTAGTCTCCGCCCACAGCTAATGATTGCCCAAATATGTCACTGTGAAGGCATTGCCGTTTCGGCGGATGATACTGACTTTAGGCAAGTCTGTCGGGATATCTTGCTTTCCCGTTCCTCCCAGTCAGCCACCGATGCCAATGAGGTGCTTTGGGAAATATTTAATCAGCTGTCAAGACAAATGCCAGAGATTAAGCCGGTGACGACACCCCAGCTATCCCTAGAACATGCAGGCTCAGTGTAGTTTCGCCCCCATAGATCACGCCCTCTGAACCACTGCATCAATTCACGGAAAAAGACTCAATCATCCAACGGTCATCCTGCTTTTTGAGATTGTATTCAACCGTCAGCTGATCTTTGAATGAAGCCGCTTCGCTCAAAACACCAAATTGATAGGCATTTGCTGTCTCTTCCACATCGGCCGTCACCTTGATTTGATCGTCATCAATCTCTTCAGCAGATAGATTTTGGATCGATTGTTCGTACTCTACATGGACACCATCCCTCTGGTTTAGTTGGACCCGATTGGTCCACTCGGACAAGGCTGGTTCCAAGAGAATATCTTCGAGGGCGGTCACATCCCAATTGGGCCCCATGGCCTCGCCCTTGGTGGTATACCAAAGTTGAATGGCTTCCTCTGCAATTACCTGCACATCGTCACTAACCGCTGATGGGGTGCTTTCTTCAGTGGGCAGTTCGATGGCGGGACGCGCTACATCAAGATCCACGGGATCTCCCTTGAGCCTGGGTCCCCCAAACAGGCCACCAAACCAACCCAATAACTGGGCCACAATGAACCCTAGCAAGCCTAGGCCCAGCAACCCCAGCAGCAGCACAAGGGCCAAACGCCCCCATTTTGGCGACGATGATCGTCGTCGTACTTTAGCAGACGAATCATCCAACACCACACTAGAGGCCAATTCATCATCGCCTAGCTGACCATCTGGCGATAGGCTCGACACTTCTTCTGCGGTGTAGGTAGGCCGACGGGAGGAGGCAGCGGCTCCGACTCCGACTCCGACAGCAGCAGCTCCGGCAGCAGCACCCACACCCAGGGACTGTCCGGCCCCAAAGGGGGATTCGCCATAATTGGGACTGGGGGGCGACACGCCATAGCCCTGACCAAATCGGCTCTGACCAAATCGGCCCTGATCAACCTGGCTGGAAGACATCCCATCGTCGGGAGGCATTGCTTCCAAGTAAGCCTGCACTTGCTCATTGGCAAAGTAGTCTTTCAGGGTGACGTTGCTCTGGTTGAGATCCCTAAAGAAGGGGAATACATCCTGCTGCAGCCAGCGTTCGGTATAAAGACATAACCCAGGCAGCAGATCGGGAGCCCCAGAAGAATGGCTTTTAATAAAGGAAATGGGCTCATTTTCATGGCTGCGCTCTAGGGCATAGGTAGCCTCTTCGGTCTGCCCCAGCAGCACGGCACATACAGCCTGCTCTAAATACACGTCTTGACGTTCGGTCAACAGGGCAAGGCGCTGCTTGGCTTGGCGCACAAGGTTTGGCTGGTGTTTGGCAAATCCCCTTGCTAGGAGCGCATAGACGGACAAGTAGACACCGACGGAGGACGGGCGCTGGGCCTCGACCTCAAAAATATCCTGCTGTTCTGCCGACGTGAGATAGCTGCGTAACTGCTGGACAAAGCGTAAAAAATCTTCAACGCTAAGGCCCGAAGCATCATCATTGGCCCCGTCAATGCCGCCCCGTTTCGCTAGCATGGATTTCAACAGGCTAATGCCCTGCTGCCTAGCGGCTTTATCCGCTAGGGGACGGGCCACCAATTCTAGAATTCGATAGGGCTTTAGTTTATCCAGGTCTGCTTGGATATCTCTTTGCATCTCAGGAAACAGGCTTTCTCGAACCATCAGCTCTTGACCTGTTTCCAACGATTCCGCTGCATTTTCGTACTGGTGCTGCTGCCACTGCTCTCGCCCCAGCTCCAGACAGGCCAATCCGAGGGAGAGCACAACGTCGGACAGGGCTGCTTGGGCAGTTCCCTCTAAATTGCTAGGGCCACTGCTCAAATAGGGGCGTCCGAAACGAATCACCAGCTCATATTCACCGAGTTCTAGCAAAATGAGTAGGGCACCAATTAGCTGCCCCTCATAAATCTCGATTGAAACGGGTTCTGAGCCCGCCGCCAATAGCTTGGCATCATAGACCTGACGCTGGCTCGAATCCCGCAAAGCATCATAGGCCATATCAATCAGCTGCTTCCGCGACTGAATCGCAAAGTCTGAATACTCCCGCCGGGGTAACTGTAGAGTACGGTCACGGTGGGCCTGCTCCAGTTGTTCCGCTGTCGCTTGCATGGGTAAACCCAGGATTCGGTAGTGATCTAGCGGAATTTGCACAGTGACTTCCTTAGCATTCGAGTTGACTTCGACTTATAACTTATATAGGTGAAACCTTGGAGAACGTCATTGTACAGACATGGACGACCATGGGCGCACCATTAGTGTATGAAAACTACCTAAGTAGGTTGAAACACTCGTTTATGTAAAACCGCATTCATAATAGCGATGAAATGCTTATATTTGAAAGCCTACAGCAATGAATCAAACTTTTCAGCCAATTGTTCGGGGAAATTAAGGCTTTAAGCCTCCTAGACAGGGCTAGCATTTCTATGTAAATAGGAGCCCGTAAATCCACTTGCTTTAGCAGTTTCCCCAAAGTAAAAATTTTCATAACATTGCACTTATTCACCACTTAATCCCCACGATTACAGCCATTAAGTCATTGGTAATGTGGGCTTAATCTAAGTAAAATTTCGGACAGATTCGCACAGATTTAAGAACATCCACCGAGAGGAAAGCTAGATTGTCGTCTAAAATTATGTTCGGTCGATTTTAACGTAATCAGGCCAACGACTATTCTGCGTGTGGCAAGTTGATCATGAACTGATCACTATTTTTGGAATAATCATAATTTGTACTGCGGTGGGGCGATTAGCAAGCCAATGGTTCAGGAAAGGACATTACCAACATTTCAAGCGACTTCAGCAAAAATAGATCGGCAAGAGGGCCTCAGGATATACGAGGATATGGTTCTGGGGCGGTACTTTGAGGACAAATGTGCCGAAATGTACTATCGGGGCAAAATGTTCGGTTTTGTGCATCTTTACAACGGCCAAGAAGCTGTATCCAGCGGTGTGATTAAGTCCATGCGCTCGGATGACTACGTGTGTAGCACCTACCGGGATCATGTTCATGCCTTGAGTGCCGGAGTACCTGCCAATGCAGTCATGGCCGAGCTTTTTGGGAAGGAAACCGGATGTAGTAAGGGCCGGGGCGGCTCAATGCATATGTTTTCCAAAGAGCACAACCTGTTGGGGGGCTTTGCCTTTATTGGTGAAGGTATTCCCGTGGCGCTGGGGGCCGCATTCCAGTCCCGCTATCGCCGTGATGCCCTGGGGGATCCGTCTGCTGACCAGGTAACTGCTGCTTTCTTTGGGGATGGCACTACGAATAACGGTCAGTTTTTTGAGTGCCTAAATATGGCAGCGCTGTGGAAATTACCGATTTTGTTTGTGGTTGAGAATAATAAGTGGGCCATTGGTATGGCCCACGAGCGGGCCTCGTCGCAAACTGAGATTTACCGTAAGGCCAGCGTATTTGGCCTGCCCGGTTACGAGGTTGATGGCATGGATGTGCTGGCGGTGCGGGATGTGGCCCAAGTCGCGGTGGCCCGGGCCCGGGCTGGGGAAGGCCCAACGCTGATTGAATGTTTGACCTATCGGTTCCGGGGGCATTCGTTGGCGGATCCTGATGAGCTGCGATCGCAAGCCGAAAAAGACGAATGGCAGGCCCGCGACCCCATCACCCGCATGGAAGCTTACCTGATCGAGCAAACCTTGGCCGATGGCGCCGAGCTCACAGCGATCAAAAAGCGGATTGAGCTGCACATTGAGGACGCCGTCAAGTTTGCCGAAGAAAGCCCCGAGCCTTCGCCGGACGAACTCCACCGGTACATTTTTGCTGAAGACTAACCCCCGTCCAGTACATCGGCCAATTACGCAGTCAGAAATCACAGGTATCTAATGGCAGAAACACTTTTATTTAATGCCCTGAGGGAAGCCGTAGACGAAGAAATGGGACGGGATGAAACCGTCTTTGTGATCGGGGAAGACGTCGGTCACTACGGCGGTTCCTATAAGGTCACCAAAGGTCTTTACGAAAAGTATGGCCCCCTGCGGGTGCTGGACACCCCCATTGCGGAGAACAGCTTTACTGGCATGGCAGTGGGGGCGGCCATGACCGGCCTGCGCCCCATTGTGGAAGGCATGAACATGGGCTTTTTGCTCCTGGCCTTCAACCAAATTGCTAACAATGCGGGCATGCTGCCCTACACCTCCGGCGGTAACTACCACATTCCCATGGTGATCCGGGGCCCTGGCGGTGTGGGACGTCAGCTGGGGGCAGAGCATTCCCAACGGCTAGAGGCCTACTTTCAGGCAGTGCCCGGTCTCAAGATTGTGGCCTGCTCTACGCCTTACAACGCCAAGGGTTTGCTCAAGTCGGCCATTCGCGATAAAAACCCGGTGCTCTTCTTTGAACATGTGCTGCTGTACAACCTCAAGGAAGACCTCCCCAGCGATGAGTACCTGGTGCCTTTGGACAAAGCGGATGTGGTGCGCCCTGGGAAGGATGTGACCATCCTCACCTACTCCCGCATGCGTCACCATGTGCTCCAGGCGGTCAAAGGAATTGAAGCCCAGGGCTTTGATCCAGAGGTGATCGATCTGATCTCCCTGAAGCCCATTGACTACGACACCATTGGCGCATCCATTCGCAAAACCCACAAGGTGATCATTGTGGAAGAATGCATGCGCACTGGCGGCATTGCCGCAGAGATTATCGCCTCCATCAATGATCGCTTTTTTGATGAACTCGATGCACCGGTGATGCGTCTGTCCTCCCAAGACATTCCCACCCCCTACAATGGCCGCTTAGAAAGTCTGACCATTGTGCAGCCTAAGCAAATTGTAGAAGCCGTTGAAAAAATGATGATGGCCCGGGTATAGGCCCGTCCGCCTAGGGTTGTGGCACCGGGGATAGGACTTATCCCTGGTGATTTTCATGTGCCTTTTTATGTCCGGCCAAAGGCTAACTGGGCCAGGGGCGGCAACCTATAATAGGATGTTCTGTTGGATAGCTCAGTCACACAAGGATCGGTGTATGGATAGTAGGGAGAAGGGCCATGGGTAAACAACGCTCGATGCTAGTAGTAATTGTGGGACTTGCGATCGCAGCCATCTTTACCATTGTGCAACTCCCCACCCAGCTAGGCTTAGACCTGCGGGGTGGTTCCCAGCTCACCCTCCAGGTTCTACCCAACGAACAGATCACCAAAATTTCTGAACGGGAGCTAGAGGCCGTCCAACGGGTAATCGAAAACCGGGTCAACGGCCTAGGGGTGTCCGAAGCCATTGTCCAAAGCTCTGGCCAAGACCAGCTTCTGATCCAGCTCCCCGGCGTCAGCGACCCAGCCCAGGCCCAGCGAGTATTAGGGGGCACGGCCCAGCTTGAGTTTCGACCCCAGAAACAGGGCACAGAAGGCCAGTTCCAAGCCGTTGCCCAGATCGTCAGCCAGCAAGAACTTGAGCAGGAACGCCTACTGGCCATCAACAGCGATAGCCGCTCGGCAGAAGAAACAGCCGAGCTAGAAAAAATTACCGCCGACCTCCAGGCCAGCCGTGAAACCCTCAGCGAATTCTTTGACAACAGCGAACTAACGGGGGAAAAACTGGCCGATGCCATCGCCCGTCCCAGGGGCACTGCCCAATCATGGGAAGTGGTGATCGACTTCACCACCGAAGGAGCCACCATGTTTTCGGAACTGACCCGAAACATTGCGGGTACCGGTCGAACCCTGGGGATTTTCCTCGATCAACGGCTGATTAGTGCCCCCACTGTCGACGTGGAATATGCGTCCACCGGTATCACCGGCGGTAGCGCCGTGATCTCCGGCAACTTCGACGCCGAATCCTCCAAAGATCTAGAAATTCAGCTGCGGGGGGGCGCTTTACCTGTCCCGGTGGAAGTGGTGGAAAATCGTACCGTCGGGGCTACCCTAGGGCGCGATAGCATTCAACGCAGCCTTTATGCGGGCATCATCGGACTTGTCCTCGTCTTAATTTTCATGGCGGTTTACTATCGCCTGCCCGGCATCCTGGCCGACGTGGCCCTAATGATCTATGCCCTCATCACCTGGGCCGTCTACAACATTTTAGGGGTGACCATGACCTTACCTGGCATTGCCGGCTTTATCCTCAGTATCGGTATGGCCGTAGATGCAAATGTACTGATCTTCGAGCGTACCCGAGAGGAACTACGGGCGGGAAAAACCCTCTACCGCTCTGTAGAGGGAGGTTTTTACCGAGCCTTCTCCAGTATTCTCGACAGCAACGTCACCACCCTGATTGCCTGCGCCGCCCTATTTGTGTTTGGGGCTGGCCTAGTCAAAGGATTTGCCCTCACCCTAGCGGTGGGTGTGGCAGTGAGTATATTTACGGCCTTCACCTGCACCCGCAATCTGTTATTTTTCGTCATCAGCTTTCCCCAGTTTCGCAAGGTGAGCTACTTTGTCCCTAACCTAGCCACCGATCTGCCCTCTACTTCGCAACCGTCTCAACCATGAAACTGAACGTCGTCAAACAACGGTTGATCTGGTGGCTTCTCTCCGGGCTGCTAATTTTAGTTAGTCTGGCGGCCATGGCCCTGTCCTGGTCTCAGTTCGATAGACCAGTTAGGCCCGGCCTGGACTTTATTGGCGGCACCCGTCTACAGCTCGAACGAAACTGTGACGAAGCTGGGGCCTGTGACAGTCCCATCAACATTGCCGATGTCCGAGAAATTTTGGATGGCCAAGGCCTAGAAGGCGGCAGTGTACAACTAGTGGGCGACGCTGGGCAGGGTATTGCCATTCGCACCCGCACCCTAGATGTAGAAGAACAAACCACTCTCCGCTCCGCCCTAACCGACATTCTGGGGCAAGTCGATCCCACCGCCGCTCAAATCGACGTGGTCGGCCCCACCCTAGGGAAACAGCTGCTAATCGCCGGTCTGCTGTCCCTGCTGGTGTCCTTTGCTGGTATCACCGTCTATTTAAGTTTTCGGTTTAAATTTGACTATGCGCTGCTGGCCCTAGTAGCCCTGCTTCACGATGTAGTCATTACCGTAGGTGTATTCTCCATTTTGGGGCTGACCATAGGGTACGAAGCAGATAGTCTGTTTATTGTGGCCCTGCTCACCATTGTTGGTTTTTCCGTCAATGACACCGTGGTGATCTACGACCGCATCCGTGAGAACTTCACCCTCATGCCGGATCAGGGGGTGGATAAAATCGTTAATGATGCCGTTAACCAAACCCTGGGGCGTTCTATTAACACCACCTTGACGACGATGTTACCCCTAGTTGCCATTGTGATCTTCGGGGGAGATTCCCTCAAGTTCTTTGCTCTGGCCCTGATCGTTGGCTTTTTGGTCGGGGCCTATTCCAGCATCTTTATCGCCAGCACTCTGCTGGCCTGGTGGCGTTCTGGCTCTAACTCAAATACAGACATGGCCGCCCCGGTTGTAGAGTAAGCTGCCACCAGTCGCCTAGGGAAATTAGTAAAATAGGCGTTACTCGTCCTAAATCATCAAAGGCGCAATCTATACAACGTAACTAAGACGTGACTTCTCCCGACAGGTCTCAAAACATCGACAGCCCGGTTACTGCCACCGAGAAAGCAACAGAACAAGCCATTGAAGCCCTGCGTCAACAGTCCCTAACCCTGTGGTGGCAACTGACCGTGGGGGTGTGGTTAACCATTGGGCCGTTAACCCTGTGGCAGCTACGATCTGAAATCAGCTTGCTATTGGACTATTTCACTTGGACCTCTGTTTACTACGGACTTAAGTACAACTTTTTGGGCTCTTTAGGGTTCTTTTTCTGTGTTGGCCTCACCATTACCCTATTGGTGCGTGAGGTTCGCCATCTTGTCCTCGGCCTATCCCCCATCGAGCGCAAACGGTTGGAAAAGCAGTTAACCAAAATCCGGCTTCAGGGGGCGTCCCATCCCCTATGGTCCTTGGTGAACCATGCTACTCACAACTGAACGATTAATTATTCGCCCCTGGCATCCCCTCTACGATGCCCAGCAAGCTTTTGATATCTATGGCGATCCACGGGTTACCCGTTGGCTGCAGGTCCCCCCGGATTCATCCATCCATGTCACCCAAGCCAGACTGCAGCGATATGTTGAACGCACGGTCAATGGTCTCGGTGTATGGGCTGTGATTGAGCAAGCCATTAACCGGGCCATTGGCAGTCTGTTGCTAGTGCCTCTGCCCTATAGTGACAACATCAGCAGCAGCAGGAACAAAATCGAAATTGGCTGGCATTTTCGCCCCGCCAGCTGGGGCTATGGCTATGCCACCGAAGCCGCCCATGCCATCCTCCATTACGGATTTGAAAGTTTGGGGTTGTCCACCATCCATGCAGTCACTAGCCTAGACAATGGGCGCTCTCAGCGGGTGATGGTCCGGTTAGGCATGGAATGCTTCGGCGTCACCCCAGATCATTACAATCAAACACTGCTGCTTTATGGCTTGGCCGCTAATAACTACTCTTCAGGCCAACTGGAGTCAATGGCTGACAGGACCGCATCAACATCTGCACCGCTGACATAGTGCACCATCTCTGTCCAAAAGGTGCTTGTGCCAGCAGCAGGCATGGTTGCAGATTAGCTAGAGGCACTGGTGTAAAACCGCAGAGCAAATCGCCAGAACATGCGCGATGCCTGGAACAGACCGATGGCTAATAAACCGGCCCCGGCCAACCAGGCATAGTCAATGCGGTTCAGAAATATTTGAGCCGGGACCGTGGTTAAAAAGGCCACCGGAATGACAAAGGTAAAGAAGATGCGAAAGGCAGCTGGATAGGCCACGATGGGGAATCGTCCCGCCTCTAAAAAGCTGCGCAGCACCTCTGTGACGTTATAGATTTTGACAAACCAAATGCTGGTGGCCCCCAATATAAACCACAGGCTGTACAAACTCACAAAGCCCAGGGCCAGGGGGACTAAAGCCGCCAGATAGTTGCCCAATCCCAAACCCAGCTGGTGACCGGCATAGGCCACCATGGCTGCCCCCAGGACCAAGTCTGGAAATCCCCACGGTGAGATGGTACGGGTTGAGAGCCAAAACTGGGAACTGATGGGCTTTAGGAGCACAAAGTCGAGGGTGCCTGTCTGCACATGGCTGACAATGCGGTTGAGGTTGGGGCTCAAAAATGTGGCAGCAAAGCCTTGCAGCATAGTAAACACCCCCAACACTACGAGGGCCTCTTGCCATTGCCAACCTTGAAACTCATAGCCGGTGCGATAGAACAAGAATAGGCCAAATAAATTGCCACCCAAGGCCGTGAGGCTACTCAGGGTGGCAATTACAAAGTTGAAACGATATTCAAGTTCAGCTGCGATCGCAACTTCCCAAAACAGCCGCAACACGCTTAAATACCGCTGCACCGCTACCCACTCCAAGCCATCCGCCCTATGGTACCAATAAAGGTTGAAAACAGGTTGGAATGTGGGGTTTTAGTCCGCCTCAGCCCATGGCCTTGAGCCTTAATGTTGTTGAGTTCAATGCTCAATGCAGAGCCCAAAACGCAGAACTAAAAAGATTGCTGACCATCCACATAGCGCTTGAGTTCGCCTTGCAAACGATAGCGGGCTCGAGCAATACGAGACTTGACAGTACCTAAGGAAACTCCGGTAATCTCCGCAATCTCGTCATAAGGCAATCCTTGAATTTCTCTCAAGACAATTGTGGTTCGAAATACTTCAGGCAAGTCAGCAATGGCGGACTGCAAGCGATCGTAAAATTCATGGGTCATCATGGTATCCACAGGGCTAGGCTCTTCCGATGCGATCTCCCAATCAACCTGACCATCATCTAGATGACGCGGCGCATCCAACGACAGGGTACCGGCATGACGCTTGCGTTTACGCAGCTCGTCGTAAAACAAATTGGTAGTAATACGACTCATCCAGCCTTTAAATTTCACCGGTGACTGTAGACGATGCAAATTGCGATAGACGCGAATCCAAACCTCTTGAGCCAGATCAGACCGATCAGACCAATCGGGAGCGAGATGATAAAGCTGGCGATCGACATGGGACTTGTACCGTCGCATTAGTTCCGAAAACGGTGCCTGCGCCGGATAGCGATCACCCTGACACAGATTAATTAATTCGGCTAAGTCCAGCTGATTAAGTTGCTCAGCAGCCAGTTTTTGGTTATGGGACTGCAGTGTTTGAAATGCAGAAATTGTGGCAATAGAATTAAGAGCTTCACTAGATAAAGAGGGTGCGTCAAGTTCAATAGTAGTCATCATAAAAACAATTCAGGAAGTTGTTTAAGCCGGAACCGAAGCAACTAGGTATTAGACCTAGATTTAGTCAGCCAGAATGACCGGACGATAAGACTGGTAGAACAAGCATCCCTGTGAGAACCACTGAGATTGTTCGCCATTGTAATCACAGCCACTCCAAGCAAGCATCAGCCATATCAACGAGCTTATCTCCTAGAGAAATGGCTCGTTACTACTTTAGTCTGAACCCCATGGGCGGTCCGTAAAGTGTTAGTTAAGAGATACGCGATAAACGCTTTTTTTTAATAGAAAAGTTCAATTGAATAGATGAAAATATGGAGCCTATGAAGAGAATTGAATTTGATTTAAAGCTAAGCCATTCACACCACATATTAACTTTGTATAGCCACAGTTAAATTCATGTTCTCTACATATACTTAAGTACGTTATGTAGGGTTTAAAACCATCTACTTAAGCACCCATGCCAGAATAACGTTTTAACCCCCGTCGCCATAGCCAGCGATTTAACCCCAAAAAGATCACACACCATAGGATCGTAGCAACCATACTTTGGCCAATGTTGACGGGCAAACCAACGATCAGACTGGCTGGGACATAAATCAAATAGGGAAATGGCGTCCAAAACACCGCCGCCTGCATCGCCTCAGGGAATAGGGTTAGCGGAGCTACCATGCCGGAGAAAAACGTGTAAAGCAAGAAAGAAAGCTGCTCAATGGCCGCTGCCCGCTCCACCCAGAAAGCCACCATGGCATAGGTATACTGCATCAAAAAGCGTAGGCAAAAAGCCAAACTAATGGCCCCAAAGCCCCACAGGACATGGGCAGGTGCCTGACGAGCCTCGGGATATAGCCAAAGAAAGAGTCCGACTAAAGCCACAATGAACGGAAGTCTGGCCAGTCGCTCAGCCAAATGGGACAAAAAATGACGCCAGCCTGGGTCTAGGGGCTGCAGTAACAGGGGCGATAGCTTACCTTCTAAGACTTCCCGCTCAAAATCCCAAATCACCCAAACAACCGTTAGCTGCTTAACGACAAAAACCGCAAGAAAGTAACGCACCACCTGATCCGGCTGGAGATCAAACTGTCCGCTGCGGGCGGCTTCTTGCCACAGACCCATCAGAATTAAGGGAAATGAGCCGGAAAGTACCCAAAACATAAGCTCGGCACGGTACTCCAGCATGTAGGCATAGTAAACCGATAAAAGCGTCGGAATTATGCGTAGGGGACGCTGAAGATAACTAGGTAGAGGCATCGCTACGGGACATGGGAGTGCGGGAAAGCAGTTTAGTTAGCTATGCTAACAGTAGGTGAACGGGGATAGGTCAATGCTAAGAATTTCCAACTATGTGGTGATTCCCGATAGTGAGATTGAACTGCAGGCGGTGCGATCGCAAGGCGCAGGCGGTCAAAACGTCAATAAAGTTGCCACAGCCATTCACCTCCGGTTTGACATCCCTGCATCATCTTTACCAGAGCATTACAAAACTCGATTACTCGCCTTAAACGATAGTCGTATTACCAAAGACGGCATCATCAATCTCAAATCCCAGGCTTATCGCACCCAATTGCGGAATAAGACGGATGCCCTAGAACGGCTCCAGCAGCTGATTTGTGCAGCCATGGTGGAAAAAAAGAAACGTAAACCCACCAAACCAAGCAAAGCCGCTAAAAAAAGACGTCTCGACAGCAAAACCAAACGTAGTCAGCAAAAAATATCACGGGGCCGCGTGAGTGATGAGGACTAATCAGCCTTAGGCAGACTCTGGATGGAAATACTCATAAATCTGTTGAGCTAGCTGGGGACCAATGCCTGCCACTGCCGTCAACCGCTCTACACTAGCCTCACGAATATAATCAATTGAACGAAACTCAGCTAGCAAAACCTTTTGCCGATGGTGCCCCAGCCCTGGAATTTCACTCAAGCGAGAACGTCGCATCCGGTCTGTACGTTTTTTCCGATGGAAACTAACCGCAAAGCGGTGGGCCTCATCCCGTAGGCGTCGCAATAGCTGCACCCCTGGCTGATCCGCTTCAGTCGATAACGGTATTGACTCCCCAGGCAAAAAGATTTCCTCGCGATTCTTCGCCAAACTCACCACATTTAGCTCACTGAGCAAGTTCAACTCCTTGAGCACCGCCACCACCGCCGAAAGCTGTCCCTTACCCCCATCAATCATCACTAGGTCAGGCCAGTCGGAGTTCCCAACTCGTTCCTTAGATGGATCCTCCGCATACTTCCGAAACCGCCGTCGAATCACCTCAGCCATACTGGCAAAGTCATCGGAGTGACCGCTAGTCACCTCAGGATTTTTAATTTTGTAATGGCGATAGTGCTGTTTGGCCGGTAACCCATCCACAAATACCACCTGGGAAGCCACCGCATCGGATCCTTGAATATGGGAGATATCATAACCCTCAATTCGCTTGGGCATGCCCGGCAGATCCACAATCTCTGCCAAGTCCTGCATGGCCTGATGATTACGATCGGCAAATCGCTGGGTACGGGCCAGCTCGTACTGGGCATTCCGCTCCACCATTTCCACCAGTTCAGCTTTTGACTGTCTCATGGGCACTTCAATGGTCACCTTACGCCCCCTCTGCTGGGTTAGAAACTGAGCCAAAATATCAGCCTCTGGCAACGGATACTGCACCATAATTTCACTGGGGATTTCCACCGCATCCACCTTAGGGTAATGCTCCTCCAGCACCCGCTGCAGAATCTGCCCCGGCGTGCCCGACTCAGTCTCCGCCACAAATCCCAAACGTCCCACCAAACGCCCCGCTCGGATTTGAAACAGTTGAATACAGGTGTGCTGATCGTCTCCAGACAAGGCAATGGCATCCCGCGAAATCCTGTCGTCGGGGAGGGCCACCTTTTGATGGGCGCTAAGGGTTTCCAACCCCCGAATCTGATCCCGTAGTCGAGCCGCCTGTTCAAAGTTCAGTTTTTCCGCCGCCTTCTCCATCTGAGCGACCAAGATTGACTCTAGCTCATGCCCCCGCCCCTGAAAAACCATGGCCACCTTCTGGACAATCTTGTGATAATCCTCCGGTGTAATTAACTCCTGACACACCCCTGGACATTGACCAATGTCGTAATTCAGACAGGGACGATCCTTAAACAGTGGCTGACGTCGCTGCCGCAAAGGAAAGATCTTTTTAGCAATATGGAGGGTTCGCCGTAGCAGCCCCGTATCTACATAGGGACCGTAGTAGCGATCTTGCTTAGCCTTCTGACGCCGCTTCCGGGTAATAAAAATTCTGGGGTAGTCCTCTGACCAAGTGATGCAAAGGTAAGGATATTTTTTATCATCCTTAAGCAGCACATTGAAGTAGGGCTGGTGCTGCTTAATTAAATTGGCCTCTAAGGCTAGGGCCTCCGCCTCAGTGTCAGTAACAATAAACTCGATATCGACCACCTGGGTCACCATCACCGCGATCCGTGGTGCATGGTTACTGGAGTCCCTAAAATAGGAACGGACTCGATTACGCAGGCTTTTTGACTTACCAATATAGAGAATTTGGTCATCCCCATCGCGCATAAAGTAAACGCCTGGTTCCTGGGGAATTTCCTTAAGCCGAGCGTCCAAACGCTCAGGCTCCTTAAGCAGGGTCGTGTCAGCAGCAGCAGAAGGCACTAACGGTTTGTCCTGTCCTGATAGTGTTTCTCTATTTTGCATAGAAACCTTTCCCACATCAAAAAATATAGGTTTTCCTAAAAGGAACTTAAGGTTCCGGCTTGAAGGCAGAAACAGTTCTAACTCACACAATCAGAACATCCTTAATAACCCTTGCTGACCCACCAATACTTCTCGCAGCAGGCTAATAAAGGCCACCCAAATAATCGGCGAAATATCCACACCGCCAAACGGGGGGACCAACTTACGCACAGGGATCAAAAACGGCTCCGTGGGCAAATAGACCAAATTAAAGGGAAACTTATTGGCTTCTGCTTCGGGATACCAAGTTAAAACAATGCGGAAAATAAATAACAGGGTCATCACCGCCAGCAGCGGCCCCACGATCCAATTGCCAACTGTGATGCTTGACATGGTTAATTTTCCTTATCAATTATGAGCAATTCACTTTAAGAAGTGTAAAGCCTAACCTGATTTCTAGGTATATCAAACTAATTATCAACCCAGCAGAAAATCCGAAAGCCTTTACATATAAGGCACCTAGCCAGTCAACTAACGCTGAACCTGCTTTTTGCCCAAATGAAAAGACTTCTCAAGGTCAACGTTGCTCGATACTATATTAACCAAGCATTACAAACGTTTGCGGATCTAAAGAGTAGAGGCTATGACACCATCACTGACTAATTTCTTGTTGAGCCTGGTTGCTGGCGCTGCAATTGTAGTTATTCCGGTAACTGTTGCTCTTGTCTTTATCAGTCAGCGCGACAAAATCAAGCGCTAGGTTCTACAAATAGCTACCTTGAATCGGTTTTCCAGACAGGCCATGGACAACACTGGTCAACCACTTGCTTAGATGCCTAGGTATATAAGCAAGTGGTTGACTAAAATATATGTCGTATATCCAAGTCAAAAGACAGATTCCCGGTCAATGTCTTGTATAGATGAATGGAGAGTACAGCGCCAGCTGTGCTCTTTTTTGTGTTCTTGATACACTAACGCCATAAATAATTGAGGATAGGGATATCTTCTATAGCATTCGATGGTGATAGGAGACCCCAATAATGGTGCCATTAAGCCATTGGCGGTTCCACCCTAGCTTTGATTGATCAACAGACAAATTAAAGCTAGCCCGCTAGGATAGAATTGGTGGCTACGGTTAGTTAGAGTAGACGAAACGCCCGTCAACCCTATTGTCACAGAGCCGCCATCATATGAGGAAGCGATTGTGAATTTTGGTACCCCTGTTCCACTACTGATTGGATTGATTCTTATCCTCGGTGCTGTCGGCTTATTTTTTCTAGATAAACTCAAGCCAGGCTATGAGCGTAGCTCTGACAAGGTGTACTCCATCTTGCTGCTAATATCGGGTATCTTCCTATTAGCCCATCTAAATATGGAGTTGCTGGCCTCCTTTCAGCAAGTCATGCTGGTGGGCATGTTGACTACCCTCATTATTAATGACATTAGTAAGCGAGAGTCTAATCGCAACAGCTCCCGCCCAATCGAACGGGAAGGTCCGCCCCGTCGCTATGATGAGCGTCCGCGTCAGGTCTATCGCGCCGAGCTAGATGACTGGGATGCTCCTGGGCCAAAGCAACCTCGTATTCCCAGTAATCGAGAGGGTTATCGCGGTGATGGTTATGACGACCGATACGGCCCGCGTCCCCTAGAATCCCGTCCACCAGCCTACGACGATCGTCGTCCTCCAGCACGCCTACAACCGGGGCAACCAGGTCGCCCCGAAAATCGGTTCGACAACTACTCCACTGATCGCCCTGATAATCGTCGCCCCGATAACCGGGCCAGCGAGCGCGCCGACAGTTTCTATGGCAATCCGTACTATGAGGGAGGTAGTGGGTCTTCTCCAAACAATCGTCCCCAGGGACCTGCTCCACGGCCCATAGATACCCCCATTCCTGCAGGTAATGGAGCAGGTCATAGTCTTGGCGGCCTCCCTCAGCCCCCTAGAAATTCTGAACCTCGAAAGAACGACCGTCCTCCGCTCAATGTACGTCCTCGCCCCATGGACTCCAACGACAGCAGCTACACAGATTTTCGTCCCACACCGCCAGCGGATGGAAATTCTGAGCCGCAATCCGATACCCCGCCACCTCAGCCACCGGCAAATTATTAACGCTCAACTTTTCCCCCCTTCGTACAAATCTGATTTACCCAGGAAGCAGATAGCAATTTACCAATGGTCAGAAAAAAGCCAACCCAAGCCCACATCACTAAGCTCATTTCCAAAAGCCAGTCAGAATTCCTCAAAGCTCGTACTAAGAAGCAGACAGAATACTACATGGGAGCCAAATTAATTGAGGTTGGAGTAAACCCTGAAAAAGTGATTTATCGATGGAAGGTCACTGATCAGGGCATGAAGGAAGAGTGGACCTACAGTGCCTACTGGGACGATAGTAAAGAAAAAATAGAAGCAGAAGAGGGCTAGGGCTAATACAGTGCACCTATTGCACGGCTTCTTCAACCTGTCTGATTATTAGGCTGCCATCAATCGGTTGATTGATCAGCACCATGGTAGTGGTTTCGTTGGCCACAAATCCCACCCGTTCATAAAACTGCTTCTGGTTCGTCGTCATTAGATACGTGCGTTCCACATTGCTCATGTGGGGATGGGCCAAAACTGTCTCCACCAGCTTGCGCCCGAAGCCAGCTCCTTGATAATCATCATGAATCACCACATCCCAGATATTGGCGCGATACACCCCATCGGATGTGGCCCGAGCGAATCCAATCAGGGTTTCGCCATCCCATGCCGTCACGACTGGACAGCTGTAACTAATGGCCTTGGCTAAATCTTCAAACTTACGGTCGACGGCCCAAAAGGCGGAATCGTTAAAAAGGCGTCTAAGTTGCTCTAAATCCTTTGGGGCTAAAGAATCGGTATAACGAAACTGAACAGACCGAAGATCCATAGGGTTAAAGTTGTGAAAAGACTCCACCTATTCCGTCAGCCAAAAGGGGCCAATTTAAAATGGCAAATCTAACGGTGGCCAATTTAAAAAAGGAAACAAGGTGCTGATTCCAGCTTACACACCATCAAAGCAAGCAACTATCAAAGTCATTGATGCTTGGTATCAAGAAATACAAATTGAACTACAATGCAAGTCTAATTGGTTTCATTTCAATTGATGTCTGCAATGGTTTCAAATTAGACGTGATAACCACCGGTAGCAATGCGTTGGGAACAATAGGCTGTTTTATGGCTCTGGCATCTATGCCAGGGGCTGCCCATTCCCCCTAATCGTCCTACCCAAAAGATCAACCCAATCTCGCCACCCAACTGTGAGATATCTGACCAGCTACCCAACCACTTTTTTCGAGTGAGGTAAACCGTCCCTTACAAGGGGGTTTATAGGCTGAGGATATCTAGATAAGATAGGTATCGGGGTATAGTACCCACACCCGCCGTTTACTGCCCAGACATGCTGAAACGACTTTTAGGCGATCCCAACGCTCGCAAGCTCAAGCGCTACCAACCTGACGTTAAAGAGATTGCTCTCCTGGAAAATGAGATCCAGGCTCTCTCGGATGACGAGCTACGGGGTAAAACAGCTGACTTTAAGCAGCGCTTTGGGAATGGAGAGAACCTGGATGATTTACTCACGGAAGCATTTGCCGTTGTACGTGAGGCTAGCATTCGGGTTTTGGGCATGCGTCACTACGACGTACAGCTAATTGGCGGTATGGTCCTGCATGACGGCCAAATTGCTGAGATGAAAACTGGCGAAGGTAAAACCCTGGTGGCCACCTTACCTGCTTACCTCAATGCCCTGTCAGGCAAAGGGGTACACATCGTCACAGTCAACGATTACTTGGCCCGTCGTGATGCGGAATGGATGGGGCAGGTCCATCGTTTTCTGGGACTGTCAGTGGGACTCATTCAGCAGGGCATGAGTCCCACTGAACGTCGCAAAAACTATGGCTGCGATATCACCTACGGCACCAATAGTGAGTTTGGCTTTGACTACCTCAGGGATAACATGGCCTCTGCCATTGAGGAAGTTGTACAGCGCCCCTTTAACTTTTGCATCATCGACGAAGTTGACTCCATTTTGGTGGATGAAGCTCGAACACCGTTGATCATTTCTGGTCAGGTAGATCGTCCCCAGGAAAAATACGAGCAGGCAGCGGACCTCGCCCGTCAGTTAGAAACCGAGGTTGACTACGAGGTGGATGAAAAAGCCCGCAATGTCTTACTTACGGACGAAGGGTTTGAAAAGGCAGAAAAGCTACTAGGGGTAAACGACCTATTTGATCCAAAAGATCCTTGGGCCCATTTTGTATTTAACGCAGTAAAAGCCAAAGAGCTTTTTGTGAAAGACGTTAACTACATTGTGCGTAACGACGAAGTTGTGATTGTCGATGAATTTACCGGTCGCGTTATGCCGGGTCGCCGCTGGAGCGATGGCCTACATCAGGCAATTGAGGCCAAAGAGAGGGTAGACATCCAGCCAGAAACCCAAACTCTGGCATCGATTACGTATCAGAACTTCTTCCTGCTTTATGACAAGCTATCGGGTATGACCGGTACAGCCAAAACCGAAGAAGCAGAATTTGAAAAAATCTACGACATCGAAGTTACCATCGTTCCCACCAATCGTTCCATCTCCCGGCATGACATGTCGGACGTGGTGTATAAGACTGAGATTGCCAAGTGGAAGGCCTTGGCCCAGGAATGTGCTGAAATGCATGAGACAGGCCGCCCCGTGTTGGTCGGTACCACGAGTGTCGAAAAATCAGAGCTACTATCTGGCCTACTGCAGCAGCTGAATGTGGAGCATAACTTGCTCAATGCGAAACCCGAAAACGTGGAGCGGGAGTCGGAAATTGTGGCCCAGGCAGGACGTAGCGGTGCCGTTACCATCGCCACCAACATGGCCGGTCGTGGTACCGACATTATCTTGGGGGGTAATGCCGATTATATGGCTCGTCTAAAGATTCGGGAATATTTGATGCCCAAGATTGTTCGCCCCGAGGACGATCAGGGTTTTGGTGTGGCCAAGGTAGCCGGAATGGCTGGGAAGAAAGGGGCTAAAGGATTCCAAGACAATGGAAAAAAACAAAAAACCTGGAAAGCCTCCCCGGAAATCTTCCCCACAGAGTTATCGGAGGAAACTGAAAATGCTCTGAAAGAAGCCGTAGCCTTTGCCGTTAAGACCTACGGTCCCCAAAGTCTGTCAGAGTTAGCAGCTGAGGATAAAATCGCCACTGCGGCGGAAAAGGCTCCCACCGAAGATCCAGCCATCCAAAGGCTACGGGATGTGTACAAGCTCATTTTGGCTGAGTACGAGGCCCTGACAGATTCTGAGCATGATCAGGTGGTTGCACTGGGGGGATTACACGTCATCGGCACAGAACGCCATGAATCTCGTCGTGTGGACAACCAGCTGCGGGGGCGGGCGGGGCGTCAGGGTGACCCTGGTTCTACCAAATTCTTCCTGAGCTTGGAAGACAATCTGCTGAGAATCTTTGGTGGTGACCGTGTCGCTGGTCTCATGAATGCCTTTCGCGTAGAAGAGGATATGCCCATTGAATCGGGCATGTTGACCCGTTCTTTGGAAGGGGCACAGAAAAAGGTAGAAACCTACTACTACGATATTCGTAAGCAGGTATTCGAATATGACGAGGTGATGAATAACCAGCGGCGCGCGATCTACGCTGAGCGGCGGCGGGTGTTAGAAGGAGACAAGCTGAAGGAGCTGGTTATTGGCTACGGTGAACAGACAATGGATGACATTGTCGAAGCCTATATCAATCCTGAACTGCCTTCTGAAGAATGGGATCTGGAGAATATTGTCAGTAAGGTCAAAGAGTTCATCTATTTGTTAGAAGACCTGACGGCAAGTCAGATGGAAAACCTGTCGATGGGAGAAATCAAAACCTTCCTGAGGGAACAGGTACACATTGCCTACGACATCAAAGAAAGCCAGGTGGACAAGATGAAACCAGGGCTGATGCGAGAAGCAGAGCGATTCTTTATCTTGCAACAGGTGGATACCCTATGGCGTGAGCATCTGCAGCAGATGGACGCCCTCCGGGAAACCGTTGGTTTACGTGGCTATGGTCAGAAGGACCCGCTGATTGAATATAAGAGCGAAGGCTACGAGGTCTTTTTGGACATGATGACAGGCATTCGCCGTAATGTGGTTTACACCATGTTCCAGTTTCAACCGCAGCCGCCACCGAAAGCCGCCCGTGCCGATGGTCCGATTGATGTCGAAGTGGTGTAGTGCCCAGGGCAGCATGGTTCAGGGACTTTTAGTAACATAACTTAAGATACCCAAGGAGTATTGAGTGGCTTAGGGCTATAAATGTAGGAATACCTTGACTATCAAACTCCATGGTTTTTGCGGTTCCTTTTTTTGATCAGCCCCCTGCCCTAATTAGGCCAATCCATCCGCCAGACGCTGGAAATCCGTCTCTGCAAATTGCTAATCCAGCAATTGAGCCAGATACGCTTCTGGCCCAGGCTGTTATCCCGGATGGTCCAACCAATGTGGATATCAACCATGATCAGATCACCATCAGTGGTGGTGAAACGGCTGGCGCTAATCTGTTTTATGGGTTTGAGCAGTTTAATGTGCCGACAGATGCCACGGCCAATTTTTTAGCCAATCCTTCTGTACAACGGGTTGTCGGTTACATTACAGGGGGTGATAGCTCTACTATTGACGGCTTGCTAACCATCACAGGGAGCACTGCTGATTTATTTATTATTAACCCTGCTGGTATTCTCTTTGGGGCAAATGCTCGGCTGGATTTACCCGCAACGTTTACAGCCGCTACAGCCCATGGCATCAGTTTTGGCGATCGTTGGTTTAGCGTAACTGGAGAAAATACGATCCAGGAACTGAGCGGATCGCCTACGGGGTTGGCATTTTCTAACGCTTCGGGGGCCATTGTCAATTTTGGGGATTTATCCCTGGATGATGGTCTGATGTTGGCGGCGAGCAATGTTCTGGATTTTGGCAGCTTACGGTCGGCCAATGGGACTGTACAGGTGCTGAGTCACACCTCGGGACCGGTTTCTCTCAGGGATGGGCTGTTACGGCTGGACTTACCCTCGACGCCTTTGCCTGCTGACTTAATAGGAACACCCGTTGCTTTAGCAGATTTATTAACTGGGGGTACGGTAGCCCAGGCATCGGTGGTTAATGTTGACGCCCAAGGCAATGTTGCTCTAGGAGACCGTCCGATCTCAGCTGGCGATGGTGTGATTAGCCAGGTCACTGGAGAATCTGCTTTGGTAGTGGCTGAAAATAATCTGTATCTGCCCAGTAGCAACCTGGTGACTACCGAGGCATTGACCCTTTTGGGGGAACGGGTTTACATGAGCAATCGTGAATCACACCCCCTTAACCTGAACGCTGGTGGCAGGCTAACGATTCAGGGTAATGAAGGCATTAATGTCTTAGCACTATATAACGGACAAACGGCAATCACAGGTGGGGAAGTGATTTTGGCCAGCGATGGAGAAATTTCCTTGGATAGTCATATTAGCAGTCAAGGAGATATTCGATTTACTACATTGAATGATCACTCCGCAGATTTTATTAGCCTTTACGATCCGATTATTAGTGCCAACGGAAATGTCTCTTTTGGTAGCTATGAGGGACCTGCCCTCAAGGTTGAGGCAACGGGCAGTATTGTCGTTAATGGGAATATCGAGATCACTGGACCTGATGCAACACTGACAGCAGATGGATCGGGATCTGATGAAGATTTACTGGCGAGTAGTCGGGCATTGATTTTGCGGGCTGGAGAAACAGTCTTGCAAAATCCTGCAAACGTGCCTCAGCTAAATGTACCCACCCTCAATACTGACTTTGTTGCCGACGGATCGATTAGCGATCCGCCTGGCATCACCGTAAATGGGAACATCTCAACTCAAGGGACTAGCTCTTTAGACCCAGGTGGTCCGGTCATTTTGACGGCCCTTGGCGCTATTACCCTCAATGGTGAGGTGGATACACGAACCTTCAATATAAGTGGTAGTATTACTATTAGGGGGGGAGAAATTTTTACTGAAGAGCTGTTTGCAGGCACCGCCTTTGGCGATCCGAGTTCGATCACTCTCACCTCAACTACGGGCGATATTATTGTTGAGGTGATTTCGGCAGGTAGTGGGGGAGTTGATATTGACGCAGCCGGTCTCTTCCAGGCAACAGGTACCTTTCAGGCATCTCCAAGGATCACCCTCGATCCGGGTGAGGATGATGCTTTGATTGCCTTTTTGCAAGAGGCCGATCCGGATGGATTTAGTCAGCTTGATCTAAATGAGCAAGTCTTTTTTGTTATTCCCACCAGCATTGCTACCAGTCCTGAAGCAGGCCTTGGTCGTGTAAGCATTCGCCATGGTGGCGGTGGCAATACCGTTAACAACGACGATTACGACATTCAAGGCACAGGGACAGTGACGTCCACTCCATTCTTTGTGGGACCCAACGCTGAGGGGGTGACGATTACGGTCGATACCTTTGGAAGTCAACGGGTTGAGGGATTTGTGCCGCTGTTTGCTCCGGGGGAGTTTCCAACAAATGCCAGCGGCACTAATGGAGCTATTGCCCAGTTAACAGGAGATGGTAGCCTGGCCACGGCCTTTTTGGATGAGCCGTTTGTACCTGAAGTACCAGTGGTCCCGTCGGAACCGACGGGACCACTGGTACAGGAACCCCAGCCAACGGGACCACGGGTACCAGGAGCACAGCCACCCACGAATTCAGAGTTCTCTTCAGCTGATGCTGATAATTTAGAGGATGATACAGAGGAAGAAACGGTAACAGCTGACCAAGGTACAGATCAAAATACAGCCGAACTGCTGGCCCTCAGGGGCAGCAATGTCGAAGACTGTGATGCGGATGAAATCACTCAGGAAAATGGGGTAACCCTTTTGTCGGGGGATTGTCTAGAGGAAACAAATTCTGACGGGCCGCAAAGTGCCTTGCCAGTTCCACCGCTGGACTTTCCATCAGCCCCTGCCGTCATGGAGGGCTTAGATTATCAACCTCCACAGCCCATATCAGAGGACGTCACACCATTAGAAGGCGTAAACCTTTAGCCATGAAGCCTGTTTTGCGCAGAGCATGGTCTCGATGGCTAAAACGATCCATGCGAACTGTACTGGGTATATTCCTTGGCTGGCTGCTGGTGGTCCACAGTGTGTCAGGTAGTACGGCAGTCTTGGCCCAAAGTCCGGCTGAGCTGTTTGCCGAGGGACGGCAGCAGTATAGCAACTATCAGTATGAGGCTGCGATCGCAACCTGGCAACAAGCCTTAGCCCTTTATACAAAGCCCACAGACCAGGCCAACACCCTCAACGGTCTTGCGGCCGCCCACCTAGCCCTGGGCCAAAATCGAGCGGCGGTTGTCTGGGCTAGTCAGGCCCTGGAAAAAGCTCAGCAGGTGGATGATCCAGCCACAGCTGCCAGGCTCCAGGCCCAGTCCTTAGGCAACCAAGGGATTGCTCAGCGGGCATTGGGGCAGTATTTAGATGCGATCGCAACCTACCAACAGTCCTTGACCCTGATGCAGGCCCAAAACAACCAGCTGGGGGAAGCTCGGGTCTTGGGGCTGCTCGGCAATGCCCATGAATCTTTAGGGGACTTTGATCAAGCCGTTGGCTTTCATGAACGCAGCCTGGAACTCGCCAGACTCCTACAAAACCCCCTACAAGAAAGCGCCACCCTCAACAATTTAGGTGCCACCCATGCCACGGAAGGCGAGTACAACAAGGCCATCGCACTTTACCAACAAAGTTTAGCCATTGCTAACTCCCTGAATGATGATCTGCGCATTGGATATGCCCTGAATAATTTAGGCACGGCCTACCATGCCCAAGGCCAGTTAGAAAGAGCCATTGAGCACTATAGCCAAAGTTTAGAACGGGCCGAAAATGTTGGAAACACTGGGTTAGAAATCGATGCCCTGAGCGGTTTGGGGCTGGCTTATGAAGATCTCAATGACTATGGGCAAGCGATTACGCTGCATACTCGCAGTGTTGAGCTGGCCACAGCCAGTGAAGATCCGCGTCGTCAGGGACGGTCCCTCAATAACCTGGGCCATGCTTTTTTTGGCAATAACCAGCTGGAACAGGCTGAAATCACCCTGCGTTCTGCAATTAATACGCTAGAAGCGCTACGCCCCGAGCAGGATCAATACAATATCTCGCTATTTGATACTCACGTCCTGACCTACAACTTGCTGCAACAGATTTTAGTCGCCCAGGATAACCCTGCAGAGGCCCTGGAAGTGGCAGAACGGGGTCGAGCCCAGGCATTCGTAGAACTATTGGCCCAGCGCTCAACTAACTTTCCTAAAACCCAACTAACGATTGCCGATATTCAACACATTGCCCAGGAGCAGCAGGCCACCCTGGTGGAATATACCCTGGTGCCGGATGCTAGTTTTAAGGTGCAGGGTAAACAACGGGGTACCGCCGAAAGTTTGTATATATGGGTGGTGCAGCCCAGTGGTGAGATCGCGTTTCGGCAGGTTGATCTGAAGGGACAGCAAGTGGCCATTGCCGATTTGGTTAAGGTTAGTCGCGATCGATCCAATATTCGCGGCGGTAATATTCGCGACCGCCTGCGTTCCGCCATTAGTCCTGGTGACCAGGTCCGCCGTGAGGGCGAACCCATGGACTTGGCTCCCTATGAAGTGGTGGCTGTTAATTTGCGCGATCGCACCGTCACCCTCAGCCATCCCGATTTTGTTCCTCCCAACCCAGTTGTCCCCCTCAACGAAGTCTATAAAACCACCCCGTCTGCATTCTCACCCGTTCTACAACAACGTCAGCACTGGCGAGATTTATATAAACTGCTGATCGAGCCCATCGATGACCTGCTGCCTAACGATCCAACTACGCGGATCGTTTTTGTCCCCCAAGAACAGCTTTTTCTAGTTCCATTTCCGGCTCTACAGGCTGAAGATAATAGTTATCTGATCGAGCAACACACCATTTTGACCGCTCCGGCGATACAGGTGCTCAAACAGTCTCAGTCAAGAGAGGCCATTTCTTTAGACGACAGTCTCTCAGGCAATATGCTCATCGTAGGCGATCCGTCTCCTATGCCGGCTAATCTGCCTGCTCTACCTCATGCTCGAGAAGAAGCTAAACGCATTGCCAACTTGTTTAACACCAATGCCTTGATTGGAGACAATGCCACTGAACCTAAAATTAAACAAGCCCTATCTTCGGCTCGTTTAATTCACCTAGCCACCCATGGATTTTTTAATGAAACCAATCCGTTAGAGGGATCTCTGGCCCTAGCTCCAGCCAATAACGACAAGCCGGGTCCTGCCGGTGATGGGTTTCTGACTGCTGCAGAAATTTTAGATAGCCAACTCACGGCTGACCTAGTCGTACTCAGCGCCTGTGACACCGGTCGCGGTCGCATTACTGGCGATGGGGTGGTTGGCCTATCCCGCTCTTTTTTAGCCGCAGGTGTGCCCAGTGTAATGGTATCCCTCTGGCAAGTGCCCGATGAAGCAACATCGGCACTGATGCTAACGTTCTACCAGCAACGTCTAGCAGGAGAAGACAACGCCCAGGCCCTACGACAGGCGATGCTGACAATGCTCGATACCTATCCAGCACCGGTTAACTGGGCCGCATTTACATTGGTGGGTAGTTGAGTCGTAGAAATCTAGAGGCAGACCCCACCCAAAATTCTGGTTACCTGCCTTCGATGGCGGCAGGCAATCCCAGGAGATGTTATCTCAGGGCACATCCCTTATCCCGCATGGGATTCTAGATAAAGATTCACATCTTCAATAATGCGAGTTAGCTCGGCCTCAGTCGTCAGTCGCATGCGGTCATCGCGCACGGTGATCAAGAGTTTGGCTGCAAATGGACTGGGCCAAATATTGGGGTTACAAAAAATTTCTAAGAATACATCCCCCGTGTAGCGGTACTCGGTGGGCTTCACCGGTTGGGGTCTACCCGCACCCACAGTGGCCGCTGACTTGGTCTTGAGGGTTTGGATGAGGGTGGCTAAGGTGCTTTTTAATTCTTGGGCAGCAGCAACGGAAAAACTAAATTGAACCGAACCTTGGACCAGATTAAGGGTGAGTTGGGAAGCCATGGAAACCAATGGTGGGAATGCTTGTCAATCGTACCGCTCACCTTTGGCCAAAAACGGCACCGTTATAAAGTTTTAGGGTATATCCCTCCGCTGGGTAAGTTTTCACAACTTTTGTTGCATCAGGTTACCGGGAAGTCAGACACTGCTTCTTCACTGCTGCTTCAATAGTGTCTCCTCCATGGACACTGCCAAGGCCCCCTTGATAATACAGATTAGATAGATTGCTGATCCCTCATAACTAGTAGGCACCAATTTGGAATCTATCTAATCCCTTGTGGTTGCCCTACAGGATTGCTCTTTTTTAATCAGGGTTCAGAATTCGTATTCAGTATCACTGTTACAGTCAGCAGCACCCAGATCTTGTCCCAAGAGCAACTTTGAAGCATCAACCCACAAACCGTCTACCGACGGTTACTCCTGATAAAACAGCTCCAAGCTCTCCTGATTCCCCACATAGCGCCAGTGCCAAGGCTCATAGGCCACATTTTGCGCATTATTCTTAGGGAAAGACATCTCAAACCCGTAATAGGCCGCATTCTCATTCAGCCAACGAAACGCCTGGGTCGTATCAAAGGCAGTATTCAAATCAGCCCCAGGCTGGTTAGCATCAATAAAATCAACCACATAGCCCGTATGATGCTCGCTGTACCCTGGAGGGGCACTGACCTCAGCTCGAGCCTGGGTCGTTTGCCCCCGTTCCGCCTTCAGATCAAAAAATAAATACTGCTGATCCTCTAGGGAACGAAACCCAGAGATCACATCTAAGCCAATACCCGCAGCCCTAGCCTCAGCGATCATCGTTTCCACCTTTTGAGCCGCCTCTGGCTTTAGAAGCACCAACGAATTAGTCGATAGGGCCACCAGGTCACTGGTGTTCGCTAGATCATAGGGGCGATGGCCCAATAAGTTTGTATCCCCTGGGCTAGTCGTGGTCGCCGTCGATGGAGCAGCTGACGATTCTAATGCGGCGACGGCAGCCTCTGTATTACTGGCAGGTGGAGTAGTGGTATTAGCAGCAATGCCCGCAGTGCCAGTGATAGGGGTACCAGTGGTGGGGGTACCAGCAGTGGAGCTATTAACAGGATTACTAGCAGGAACCGCAGCCAAGGGGGCACTGGACTTCAGCAACCAAAAAATCCCTAGCCCAGCCAAACCTAAAACTGCCGTGGCCAGCAGTAGCCACGGCACGATACTCGGCTTAGGTTGGACCACGGCAGGGGCGGCATTGGACCGCAGTGTGTCCCGCCGGGCTTCTGGGATATCGTCAATAAAATTGTCCATGGATGCCACAGGTCTATGAAACTTGCGTTCATATGTTCTGCGGCTAGTGTATGGCATCCTTGTTTTTTTGAGGTACATTACTCCCAAAAATCAGAAAAAACATTTAGAAAACCAGGAAAATTACTTAAGCCCCTATCTATTCGACCAACTTCCGTGGCAAACTTTCATCAATAAATGCTATCTAATCATGGAGTAGCGTGCTTAAAGCTTGCGATCGCAAGCACCACACTATCCTTTAAGATTATCAACGGCTCAATTGTTCACAAGTTATGGACGTGCTAAGGAATCCCCATGGCCTTTGAATATCCAGACAATTTGCAGTACACCGACACCCACGAATACCTCAAGATCGATGGCGACATCATCACCATTGGCATTACAGAATTTGCCATTGACCAACTAGGCGACGTGGTGTTCCTAGAATTACCGGAGCTAGGCGATAACGTAGAAGTCGGTGAAAAATTTGGCACCATCGAGTCGGTCAAGGCGGTGGAAGACCTTAAATCTCCCGTCAATGGTGAAGTATTGGAACGTAACGATGAGCTGCTAAACGCCCCGGAGCAAATTGCAGACGATCCCTACGGTGATGGTTGGCTAATCAAAATCAAGGCCGACAATATTGACAATATTGACGACGACACCATGACGGCTGAGGAATACTCCGAACAGGTGGAAGGAGTCAGTGACTAAAATCTGGCCGTCTCACCCAGACAGGTCTGGGCAAAACAGGCCCCAGAAAAAAAAAGGCCTCAAAAAACCAAACATCACCAAAATCTAGGCAAAAGCTCTGGAAATTAGCTTTTTTCGGCAGTTCTCGGCAGTTTCGAGAATTTCCAATGCAATCCCCAATGAAATAGGTGAGAATAAGTACTTAAAGCCATCAGATACCCCTGATGGTTTTTGCTTATTGGGCTAGTTAGGCCCATAGCTAACCCTTGCCCCTTTGTCATGATTTCCTGGAGAGTTTAATGTCCTACGAACAGTCACAGCCGATGCCCGCCGCTCTTACCAACAGTTGGATTCAGACCTTAACCACCCCCAACGACTTTCCCCAGCGACACATCGGTCTGACAGCGGCGGACATCGACCACATGCTAACGGTACTGGGATATGACTCACTACCTGAATTGATCGGCACAGCAGTGCCGACGGAGATTCGGTTGGCCCAGTCCCTATCCCTGGGGGAAGGGATGAACGAACATAGCGCACTGCAAAGTATTCGTGCGATCGCAGACCAAAACCAAGTACTCACCAACTACATCGGCTTGGGCTACTACGGCTGTATCACCCCCCCCGTCATCCAACGCAATATTCTCGAAAACCCCGGCTGGTACACCCAATACACCCCCTACCAGCCAGAAATTTCCCAGGGCCGCCTAGAAGCCCTGCTCAACTACCAGACCATGGTCAGCGACCTCACCGGCCTGGAAATTGCCAACTCCTCCCTGCTGGATGAAGGCACCGCCGCCGCCGAGGCCATGGCCCTGAGTTTGGGCGTATGCAAAAACAAAGATGCCAATAAAGCCAAGGCATTTTGGGTCTCGGCAGACTGCCATCCCCAAACTATCGAAGTCATTCAAACCCGCGCCTTGCCCCTGGGGATTACCGTGGTGGTGGGCCAGCAGCCAGACTTTAGCCAGCCCCTATTTGGGCTACTGCTGCAGTACCCGGCCAGCACCGGAGCCATCACCGACTACACCGACATCATCGCCGCCGCCCACAAAGCAGGTGCAATCGTCACCGTCGCCGCCGATCTCTTAAGCCTTACCCTACTCAAAGCGCCAGGGGAGATGGGGGCAGACATTGCCGTGGGCAACACCCAACGATTTGGCGTGCCCCTGGGCTATGGCGGTCCCCATGCCGCCTACTTTGCCACTAAAACAGCCTATGCCCGTAAGCTACCGGGCCGTTTGGTGGGAGTCTCCAAAGACAGTAAGGGTCGTCCAGCCCTGCGGCTCACCCTCCAGACCCGTGAGCAACACATTCGGCGGGACGCGGCCACCAGCAATATATGTACGGCCCAGGTGCTACTAGCGGTCATGGCCAGCATGTATGCCGTCTACCATGGCCCCGCTGGCCTCCGGGCCATAGCGGAACGGGTGCATCGGCTGACGGTGGTGCTGGCGGCAGGACTGGATAAGCTGGGATATGGGGTGCCAACAGCGCCGTTCTTTGACACCTTGGCGGTAGAGGTGGGGGACCAAGCGGGGGAGATTTGCGATCGCGCCCTCAACCACAGAATTAACCTCCGCCGCATCGATGCCACCACCATCGGCATTTCCCTAGATGAAACCACCAGCCCTGAAGCCGTGGTCCAGCTACTGCAAGTGTTTGCCGGGGATAGGCCGATGCCAGCATTGGAGCACCTCCAGGCCGAAGTCACCATTCCCCCTGGGTTGGCCCGCACCAGCAGCTACCTCACCCATCCGGTATTCAACAGCTACCATTCCGAAACCGAGATGCTGCGCTACATGTACGCGCTGCAAATGAAGGACCTCTCCCTGGCCTCCGCCATGATTCCCCTCGGGTCCTGCACCATGAAGCTCAATGCCACCGCTGAAATGGTGCCTGTCACCTGGCCCGAATTTGGCCAGATCCATCCCTTTGCCCCCCTAGATCAGACCCAGGGCTACCAGACTTTATTCCACCAGCTAGAAACCTGGCTCTCAGAAATCACCGGTTTTGCCGGGATTTCCCTGCAGCCCAACGCCGGTTCCCAAGGAGAATACGCCGGACTGCTAGTGATTCGCCAATATCACCTCTCCCGAGGCGATCACCACCGTACCGTCTGCCTAATTCCCCAGTCGGCCCATGGCACCAACCCCGCCAGTGCCGTCATGGCCGGGATGAAAGTGGTGAGCGTCAACTGCTACGACGATGGCGATATCGATGTGGCTGACCTGACCGCCAAAGCCGAAAAACATAGCGACAATCTGGCCGCACTCATGATCACCTACCCCTCCACCCACGGCGTGTTTGAAGCCGGTATTCGCACCGTGTGTGACCTGATCCACCAGCACGGCGGCCAGGTGTACATGGACGGAGCCAACATGAATGCCCAGGTAGGGCTGTGCAGCCCCGGCGACATTGGCGCCGATGTGTGCCATCTCAACCTCCACAAAACCTTCTGTATTCCCCACGGCGGCGGCGGTCCCGGCGTCGGCCCGATCGGTGTTCAGAGTCATCTGGTGCCCTTTTTACCCGGCCATAGCTTGACCCCCACCCTGGGCACCGAGCAGTCCGTCGGTGCGGTATCCGCCGCCCCCTGGGGCAGTGCCAGCATCCTGCCCATTTCCTGGATGTATATCCAGATGATGGGGGCCGCCGGACTGACCCACGCCACCGAAACTGCTATTCTCAGCGCCAACTACATTGCCAAACGGTTGGCCGGTCACTACGAGATCCTCTATAAGGGCAATGCCGGACTGGTGGCCCACGAGTGCATTGTGGATCTACGCAACTTCAAAAAATCCGCCAATGTCAATGTGGATGACATCGCCAAGCGCCTGATTGACTATGGCTTCCATCCCCCCACCATGTCCTGGCCCGTGGCGGGCACCATCATGGTGGAACCCACCGAAAGCGAGTCCCTCAGCGAGCTGGACCGGTTCTGTGATGCCATGATTGCCATCCGCGATGAAATTCGCCAAATTGAAGCGGGGGAACTGCCCCAGGACAATAACCCTCTGGTGAATGCCCCCCATACCACCAGCGATCTGACCGCTGATTGGGAACGCCCCTACAGCCGGGAACAAGCGGTACATCCGACAGCGTGGACTAAGGCGCGGAAGTTCTGGCCCACGGTAAATCGGATTGATCAGGCGTTTGGCGATCGCAACTTAGTTTGCTCCTGTCTACCCATGGATGCCTACGAGGATACCGATCACCGTGGGTGATAGAAATGAAAGCACCTACAATGCCGCCGATATCGTCAACTACTATGCACAACTCAATCGTCTACAGCCCGCAGAGGCTGGAATTTTAGAGCGGCTGCGGCACCAGTTGCCCACCATGAAAATGCTGGACATCGGAGTGGGCGGAGGGCGCACAGCGCAGCACTTTGCCCCCCTAGTAGAACACTATATTGGTATCGACTACTCATCTGAAATGGTGATCGCTTGTCAAAAGAGATTTCGACAGCTGAGCCATCCCATGAGATTTGAAGTCGGCGATGCCAGGGATCTGAGCCAGTTCAAGAACAACTCATTTGACTTTATTTTATTTAGCTTCAACGGCATTGACTACGCTTCCCACCAGGATCGGCTAAAGATTTTCCAAGAAATTGAGCGGGTGGGAAAAGAAGGTTGTTATTTCTTCTTTTCCAGCCATAATCTGCAAGCCTTAGAAAGGAATCTTATGTGGCAAAACCAGATTGGTCCCAATCCCCTCAAAACCTATGAAAACCTAGTGATGCTGGGGCTATTTTGGTTATTTAATCGGCCTATGAATCAGAAAAGTATGGCGACGAAGGATCATTTGATCGTGCGTGATGAGTCCCATAACTTTCGTTTGGATACCTATTACATTCGTGCAGCCCAACAGCTTAAGCAACTGTCCACGAACTTTAGCCACGTGGAAATTTATCCATGGCAAAGCACCAAGAAAATTACCAATATGGCGGCGGCGATCATCAGTAACGACCTGTGGCTTTATTATCTATGCCGAATAAAACTTTCCGATAGATAAAATAATTGGCTAGCAAGCCACAAGCCTGACCATACCAACGTCCCCTTGAGGACATCCCTATTTATCGGCATTTTGTTGACACTCACCAGAAATATTCAAGGGTTTTAGCCTCTTAAAAGACGAGGTCAAATAATTATTAGAGGTGTCCTTAAAAGACTCAATACTATGGGCCAACGTCCGTAAGTATTGCTCTCGATCAAGCACCGCTGGGCTAGGCTCTAAACCCAAGGCAGTCAAAATCGTCCGCCAGCGATAGACCCAATCGTGCTTGAGCAGAGTATTCACAACATTACAATGCCGAATGTTAGCCACCCTTTCCGGTTGAGCATCGAGTTCTTCAATTACATCAAGCACATCCTGATGCTGAAAATCCACCTCAACCAACGCATCTTCCCAATCAAAATAGCGTTGGAACGCTTCTCCCCTAGGAGGCATACCCAGCATCACGGTGCCAGCCGCCACCCCTTCAAAATAACGACTGCCAATTTCCTGAGAACCACCAGTCTCTTCGACGGAATTGAATTTGGCATGGGCGGTAATGTTATAGCGCGTCCTTTGTAAGAGACTGATCAACTTAGCCCGATGCTGTCGACCATCGTCAATTTCTAATTTTTGATTTTTAATAGTGTCATAGAAGTAGAAAAAATTACGGTCTTGTTGAAACCGTTGGAATAATACTTGGTGCACGTGGGGAAAACGACGCCCCACACAACAAACATCAATCGTTCTCTGCCGAGGTTCGGGATAGGGACAAAACTTCAGGGCATCTACTGCTGGAGGTAGGTAATCACAGGGTACGCCAGTGGCATTTGCTAAGGTTTCCACACAGTTAGCGGTGCCTGTAAATATCCGATCAAAGTTTTTAAACGGCTCGACAAGTAAACGCCAGTCGTCAAAACTGGGCTTCCACGTCTCCATAATGTAGCAAGCCTTATAACGGCATTTATCTCTCCAGTTTTTAACTGACTCCAACAAATGCATTTGCCAAGGATTATCTAAAACCGCAAACAGTAAATCGTATTCATGCTCTAAAGATACTTCGGTGGGGAAAGGTGCAATAGCACTAGCAATGCGATCGGAACGAGTCGCAAATTTAGTAGCTCGGTATATTCCCCTAGCTAGTGAGTGCTCTTGTGACGGAGCGTGTAGCTTAGCGCCCTCCAAATCGCAGAGCACATCTTCAAATTCATAAATACTACAGTTAGCTACTTGAAATCGGAATCCTCTGACAGAGATCACTAAAATACGGGGCTCGTGCTCTCTATCTGAATCTGTAACCAATAAAGTATTCAATAAGGTATTCATTTATGTAGCGATATATTTACCTAAAGGGCAAAACTAGCATGGGATTGTTTCACGAAATCGCGTAACACATCTAACGTCTTAAGAATGCTGGAGGCGATAAGCGAACAATCTTCGAGAAAAGTTCCCACTTTTTCTGACGGTAACCATTGATAGATATCGTCAATCTCTGAGTACTCCTAAAACTATCTGGACGAGAAATCAAAAGGTACCAACTTAAGCCGGAAAATCCTGGCTAGGCGGGGAATCCGGGGCCAGAAGCCAGAAGCCAGTGAGGTCCTGACTCCTGACTCCTGACTCCTGACTCCTGACAACTATCCTTGGGAAAACGTCCCGCTTTGAGTTAGTACCCCAAAATTACTTTTATAGATCTATCTTACTTCCAATATTTTTTTTAGACGCTGCTTTAGAAGGTCCGTTCCAGATATCAGATGGCCCTAAAGCTCCGAATCTATATTCTCCAAAACCTCATTCCATCGTCCCAACTTTGAGCGGTCCGATGTGCCTGAATTCAGGCAGCAAGGCTTTTCATCCAACCTCTTACAGCCATCCCTTATTTTTCCCAAGGCTTGAGAGATATTACCGGACCCTGATTGTGAAGTTCCAAAAAATATCTCAGTCGCTTGAACCGCTTGTTTTTTCTTGGTTTAGGCGCTTTCTCTCAATAAATACGGACAATCTGTCCATATTTGACAGTCCGATGGCAGTCTACGATGCCTTTGCATAACGTTTACACAAGCGCTAACTGGGATGTGGCGACAACAATAGATCCGCGTCTAACTAATTCAGATTCAATGTTCTAGCCATCACGGGTGGTGTGAACAATGGGTGCCAAGGGCTAAAATACTGCCGAGACACTCGGTATAGCTTTGGTCACATTGGTTAGGACAATTCATATCCCTTGAAGGCGTTAAGCTGCACCACCCATGGGACACGCAAACGCCCTAATGCATTAGGACGTTTGCTATGAAGCCTATGTGATGCACAAATGTCCTAATAAAGCAGAACATTTGCCATGGCTACTAGGGGCAAATGCACATCCCAAACCTGTGTCCGATCTTACCTAAGCAACCCAAGGAGTGAGTAGGTAAATTCCACATATGTCAGATCTATTTGATGGGTTTCTCCGGCAACCCCTTTAAAACTCAACGTTATCTGGCGTCCGGGGAAACGGAATCACATCCCGAATATTAGCCATGCCGGTCATAAACTGTACCAGCCGCTCAAAGCCCAGGCCAAAGCCCGCATGGGGGACCGTACCATAGCGACGCAGATCCATATACCACCAGTAATCATCCTTGGGTAAGCCAGCTTCGGTAATGCGGGCTGCCAACACATCTAACCGCTCTTCCCGCTGGGACCCGCCAATAATTTCACCAATGCGAGGAGCCAACACATCCATCGCCGCCACGGTCTTGCCCCCATCATTCAGACGCATGTAAAACGCCTTAATCTCAGTGGGATAGTCTGTCACAATGACCGGCTTCTTGAAATACTCTTCCGCTAGATAACGCTCGTGCTCAGATTGCATGTCTAACCCCCAGGAGACGGGGTATTCAAATGTTTTGTCGCATTTTTCCAATAGTTTAATCGCATCCGTATAGGTAATGCGCTCAAACTCATTGTCAATGATGTTGTTGGCGGTCTCTAGAACTGTGTTTTCAATCTGTTTGTTAAAGAATTCCATGTCATCGGGACAGTCTTCTAACACCCGTTTGAAAACAAACTTAAGAAACTCTTCCGCTAGGTCCATGTTGCCCTCTAGATCACAGAAGGCCATCTCCGGTTCCATCATCCAAAACTCTGCTAGGTGACGGGAGGTATTGGAATTTTCGGCCCGGAAGGTGGGACCAAAGCTATAGACATTGCTAAAGGCCATGGCCATAATCTCGGCTTCCAACTGGCCGCTTACAGTCAGATACGTGGGCTTACCAAAAAAGTCCTGGCTATAGTCCACCTTGCCGTCATCGCCTTTGGGTAATTTGTCCAGGTTCAGACTGGTGACGGTAAACATTTCCCCTGCCCCTTCACAGTCACTGGCGGTCAGGATAGGGGTGTGGATCCAGAGAAAATCACGGCTTTGGAAAAACTCGTGGATGGCATTGGCGCAGGCATTGCGGACACGGAAGACGGCCCCGAGGGTATTGGTGCGCGATCGCAAATGCCCCAAGCCCCGCAAAAACTCAAACGAATGCCGTTTTTTCTGCAATGGATAGGTTTCCGCATCCGACTCACCCACCACCTCAACGCTGCTAGCCTGCAGCTCCACCCGCTGACCTTTTCCCGGCGACTCCGCCAAAGTCCCCGTCGCCACCACCGAAGCCCCCGTAGTAATCCGCTTCATGGCATCGTCATAGCCCTCAATCTTGGCATCCGCAATCACCTGCAGCCCATTCATAGAGGACCCATCATTAATATCTAAAAAACTAAACGCCTTAGAATCACGCTTAGTGCGGACCCACCCCTTGATAGTGACAACATCACCAGGGTTACCAGATTTTAGAATGTGTTTGATGCGCTGGGTGGTCATTGCCTGTCCATAATTTTGACTTTATATAAGTTAGCGCAGGCAGCGTTCTTTATTCGAGCATTCATTCCGATATCCCCTGAGGAATACCCCTCAGACATCCACCTATGACCCAAACCACCCCCGAAAAAACCACCCCAGCACCAGCCCTAAACCCACAAACCGTAACACCTGCCAAAAGGGTTCCTTCAAAGCGTTCCAAGACATCAGCTGGTTTTCCAGCGTTTCCTCCAGGGTGGCAATTTGCTGACGCAACCGCTTTAACTCCGCCTGAGGCAAATGCCCCTGGGTAATCTGGGCCTGGGCTTGGGCACGTTGACCAAACGCCTCACACACCTCGCCATAGCGCTGACGCAACGCATTAAAATCCTGCTCAGTTTCCTCTAAGGCCACCGCAAAATCAGTCAGATCTTGCTCAGTCAGGGACAGGGACGATTTCATCGGGCTACCAAGCTCATACAGTAGATAACAGTAGATATAAACTTTAAGGTACAGAAGAGGAATCTATCGAGAAACCTCTACCACCTAGGGTGGTCACCACCCCCTATCCAGCCCCATCCCCCATGAGTGACATAAACATGGCTTCTGACCAGACAACTTTGAACCTGCAGGGCGCCGAGTCCCTAGCCCTGGCCCAAGCCCTCGCCCAGCAGTTAGCCATTAGTCCCATAGACTGGCACCGACTCAATTCAAACAGGCAAGTACGGGCAAAAGAACAGGTAGCCGCCGCCCTAGTCTATTTGCTCAAGGATCAGCCAGAAGAAGCCCTACCCCGGCTAGAACAGGCCATCGGCTGGCTAAATCGGAGCGTCAAAGCCCCCCCCTGTCCCACCCACGGGGAGCGTCCCACCCATGGGTAAGCGTCCCACCCACGGGGTAGGGACTCACCCACGGGGTAGGGTCACTAGCTCCACATCGTCCCCAACTTTCGCCCCCCATACCTGGGCCGCACTACCCCCATTGACCGCAATTTCAACGTACCCGTGACTGCCAATCAGGGCTAAGGCTTCGCCAGGTTCACCATGGCCATAGGTGGTGGAGTACCTCACCATTCGCCCGCCCATACACACCTGCCACGACTGGCCAGTCAGCTTGTGCCCTAGGATCGTGGTCACCAAATTACCAAAGTGATCAATATACTGAATGCTGCCGAGATAGCCATGGCCCGTGGCAACCGCATTCCCCAGGGATAACCTCACCAGGCTAGAGACCGCTAACGGAGTCCCCAGCTGCTCCATGGGCACCCCGTTAGCTAAATGGGCGGCAACGGAGGCAAAAATATCGCGGCCATGGAACGTATGACTGGGCTGAGGCGTAAGCCAGTAGTCAGCATTCACCAAGGCCACAGCAGCCGTAATCGGGAACCCCGTCAGAATCCCATTATCAGGCGCAACCACCATTTGCCCCCCATTCTCCGTAGCAACCTGGACAGCGATCGCCGCCCGCTGCGTCCCCACCCCCGGATCAACCACCACCCCATGGACAGTCCCCCCAGGGAAATAGCCATAGCTCGTCAGCAAATTAAAGCGAGCAGCCAAGATATCCTGCGGTAATATTCCATGGGTAAGATCAACCACCTGGCTGTGGGGACTAATGCCAGCAATCACCCCCTTCATCACACCGACATAGCTATCTGTGTGACCAAAGTCCGTTAGCAATGTGATCACGCCCATAGGGTGTTCACTCCTCAAAGTGATACGTTTTTCCCAATGAGTAATTCTTTATCACACTGTATAGAGGCCCTGTCGCTCAACGCCATTGAACGTCATGTCTTCATATGCGCTGACCAAACCAAGCCCATATGCTGTGACAAAGCCAGTAGTATTGAGGCCTGGAACTATCTCAAAAAAAGACTGCAAGAGCTGCAGTTAACTATTCCTACGGAGGAGAAGCCTGGCTGTATCTTTCGGACCAAGGCAAACTGTCTAAGGGTGTGCCAGCAGGGTCCAATCTTGGTGGTTTACCCTGACGGCGTGTGGTACCACAGTGCGACGCCCGATGTAATAGAACGCATTATCCAGGAGCATCTCATTGGTAATCAAGTGGTGGAAGCTTACGCTTTCCTGACACGGCCCCTACCCGATGTAAATAAGTACCGGACGATCCGTGATCCTATTGATTGATTGGGAACACTTGATTTGACCATAGGGGCAAAGCAGTTGATACAAAAGCGGTTGCTGCCCTCTAGCCTCTCAAGGCAACAAAGCTTGAAATATGTACAACCTTGCAATAAATTTAACTGCGCTTAATAAAATGACCCTGATTGACTATAGTCCGTACAGTATCATCAACAAAGATGTATACATACAAATCACTTAAGCTACGGCCATTGGCATCAGCTCTTCTGGCCCCTGCCCAGGGACTACCCCATAAATTTTGAACTTATCGTTTATCAACCTATCCCCACTAGCCTTCAAGTAAAACACGTACACGGCATGAAAGAACTTACTACTGGCGATCAAAAGAAACTCTTACTAATAGATGATGATCCTAATCTCATCCTATTAGTTAGGGATTACCTAGAATTTCGTGGCTATCAAGTTGTAACGGCGGGCAATGGTCGTGAAGCCCTTGATGTGCTGGGTGGATTGGTCCCTGACATGATCATCTGCGATGTCATGATGCCCGAAATGGATGGTTACGCCTTTGTGGAACAGGTTCGCCAAGATCCAGGTAAAAGCTGGATTCCCATCCTATTTCTGTCCGCTAAGGGCCAAAGCCAAGACCGGGTGAAGGGTCTAACCACCGGTGCCGATGTCTACATGGTCAAACCCTTTGAACCCGAAGAGTTAGTCGCCCAGGTAGAGTCTTCCCTGAAGCAGGCCTCCCGACTGATTCACCATCAGACAAAATCTGGCAGTAGTGCTCCCACTATTCAAGTACCGTTCGATGTTGAACTTACGCCGACGGAACTTAAAGTGGTGCAGTTTGTCGCCCGAGGCATGGCCAACCGCGAGATTGCAGACGAACTCAAGGTAAGTCAACGTACCATTGAAAGCCACGTCAGCAATATGCTGGGCAAAACAGGCCTCCATAACCGCACCGAGCTAGCCCGCTGGGCCATGGAAAATAACAAAGCCTAGGACAGATGACCCTCATTAGGGCAGGTTTCTGCCGTGTACCTGCCCTAATCCTAGGAAAAATCAGAATAGATCAACTGATAGCTTAAAGGGCGTCAAACTTCGGTATAATGCTAAAGCTTTGCTGGTGTAGCTCAGTTGGTAGAGCAGCTGATTTGTAATCAGCCGGCCGTCCGTTCGAGTCGGATCACCAGCTTTCTAGAGAAATCAATGGTTTCCCCGACTGGGTAAGGCTCTCGAGCTTTACCCAGTCGGCGTTTTAGCGCCCCCTCTGAAAACACGTTGGACATTTTTGGGTCAGTTTAGACAGGTTTGAGCGGGTGATTGGGGTAAAGATTGGGGTAAAAAATTGGGGTAAATGGTTACCATGAAGTAGAACGCTAGTTCTACGATTAGAGGGCAGTGACATGTATGCCAAATCGTGGCCTGGAGCAAAATCGGGTAACACTTTTTATGCCACTTGCAGCGCTGCACACCCCCTATCTGGGTTGTCTGGGGTGACCTAGAACCACGATACTCAAGGCTTGTCATCACCGCTTACGCGAGTCCAATCCATGAGTCCAGCCTCCTCAGTTGCCGCTACCTTGCGCCCCGAAACTCGACAGCAGATAGCGATTGAGGCGCTGGCCAAGTCCAAACCCATCAGTCATCTCGCCACTGACTATGAGGTCAGTCGTAAATTCGTCTATGAGCAGAGCGGCAAGGCGAAGCTGGCCTTGAATGAATCCTTCGCGCCCACGACGCCTGACGAGCAAATCCTTTTTCACCTACCGATCACTAAAGCCTGGCTGTGCCAACTGATGCTCGGACTCGTGTTGATTTGCCACAGCTCCTTGCGAGGCGTCGTCGAGTTGCTTCGGGACGTCTTTGACGTGGCCATCAGTGCCAGTACGGTGCGCAATCGCCTTAATACCGCAGCAGCGCAGGCTAGTGCGATCAACGGGGCTCAAGACCTGTCGCCGATTGAGGTTGATCTTCGAGACGAAATTTTCCAGTGTTCCAACCCTGTGCTAGTGGGTGTGGATGCTGCTTCGACCTATTGCTACTTGCTGGCATTGGCTGAGCACCGGGATGCTGATACCTGGGGCTGCCATTTGCTAGATGCGGTAGATCAAGGACTCGCCCCGACGCGGACGATCGCCGATGCGGGTAGCGGACTGCGGGCAGGCCATCAGGCGGCATTTGGGGATGAGATCCCCTGCCATGGTGATGTCTTCCATATTCAGCATCAATGCCAGGGCGTTGCCAACAGTCTGACACGTCAGGCCATGGGAGCCACCACCCGTCGCCAGGAACTGGAGCAGAAGATGGTGGTCGCCAAACAGAAGGCACAGGGCCATTGCCTCTCCAAAAAAATGACGCTAGCTCGGCAGCATGAGGTGAGCGCGATCGCCCTAGCCCAAGATGTCAAAACCCTCATCGGGTGGTTAAACCACGATGTTCTGGAATTGGCTGGCCCAGCGCTAGCAGAGCGTCAGGAACTTTATGATTTTGTAGTGGCAGAACTCCAGTTCAGAGAAACGATTGGCGGCAAAAAAGTTCGCGTCCTGCGCAAAGCTTTGCAAAATCAGCGGGACGATATTCTGGGGTTTGCTCAGGTACTAGATGACAAGCTCGCTGACATTGCTCAGCAGCTGAAGACACCACTCCCTCTAGTGCGGGAAATGTGTCTGCTATTCCGCAAACAGCCCACCTCTAATGCGTACTGGCAAGCCTGGAATCAGCTCCACCAGAAACTATCAGGACAATTCCATCAGCTCTACGAAGCGGTTCAGGCCGCGATGAAGCAGACGCCTAGAGCCAGCTCCATGGTAGAAAATCTCAACTCTCGATTGCGCAATTACTTTTTCCTTAGGAAGCAACTCGGGCCTGACTATCTCAATCTATTGCAATTCTTTCTGAATTCCCGTCAGTTCATGCGCAGCGAGTGTGAGGAACGAGTAGGCAAGAGTCCTACCGAATTGATGACGGGTAAAAGTCATCCCCATTGGTTAGAACTCCTTGGGTTTAAGCGCTTCCAACAGGCCTAATCAGAAACGCTAAAGGGTGACAGGTCATCATCGTCATGATGGCCTAATTTGTCGTGCGAGTGTTACCCGAAAACGGCCATTTTTGCACCGTGCCCAACTTTCCCCCAAATAAATTTCTCGCAACAGGGCCAACTTGCAACGCAGCTGCACCCCCCATAATAAAGAGATTGCATCCGGGCCACTGCAAATGCTTATCAAGTACCGGCAACCCCTGCACCGTAGGAATCGGATACTGTTCTCGGACAGCAGATAACAGTGGCCAGTCCTGGACATCCAATGTACTACCTGTAGCCAGCCAGATACGGTCAATGGGCAAGTGGGTAATACATTGGTGAGCCTCCGGATGGCTACAGAGAACTTGCCATGCCGTTTCCTGCCAGGTGGCAGAGTGTACTTCGCACTGCTCATAAAACGAGAGTTTGCCACTCCGTTCTAGCCGTCGCAATTTCGTCAGCACAGCCGGGGTTAGGGAGCCACCATTGCGGGCATCTCGAATCATTTCCCAGCGATTTTCCCAGCTAGGTTCGGCGTAAAACCCCTTGAGGTATTTAGGCCCCAACCAGCCGGGTGCGGAATCAAACAGCTTTTCGTAAAAGGTGCGGCGAGCCATCATCATGACCTGTGCACCTCGTGCGATCGCACCCAACGCCAGGTGACCACTGGTAAGACCGCTACCAATGATCAAAATTCGTTCTCCCGATAGCCGTAATCCTCGCAGGTCAACTTGGCGAGAATGACATAGACGGTCAGGAGGATAGCTCTGGGGCAGCGCTTTTGCCCAATTTGGCAGATGGGGCACACCGCCAGCAATGGCCAGCACCACTCGTCTGGCGGTCAACACCTGACCATCGGCCAGGGTCAAGCGGAAGCGCTGCCGTCCCTGTTGACGAATAGGCTCAAGCTGTTCGACCTGGGCTGGAATCACCCGATCTTCTAGCTGCCAACGGCGGATAACCTCCTGACTAAAGTCATGAAACAGCTGGGTACCCGGTAAATCATAAGGTGGGAACAGTTCATCAGCCCTCGATTCAGCAAACATCCGCAACGCGTGGGGATTAGGGTCAGGATGATGGACAGCGGGCGATCTCAAATGGGGGATCTCATAAGCCGCAAACTGATGTTGCCACTGCTGCAACCACTGTCCTGACGGATCGAGCACCACAAACCGATGGCGCATGGACTGCTTCTTTTGCAGCAGATGCGTGACCAGGGTCAAAGCCTGGGGACCTGCCCCCACAATGGCTAAATCAACGGCCAAATCAGTTGCTAAATCAATCGTCTTGGACAGCGTAGCAACATCAACCATAAATAAACCTAAAGATGATAATGATTATCGTTCCTAGGTCTATAATGCAAACCTAGTTGTAAACCGTCAAGCTAAGCTATGTCTCTAAATGTGAGTGAAAAATTGGTGCAACAGGCCGCTGAGGGCACTGTAGAAGAGCAAGCCTTTGCAGAAACCATTCGACAGTCCCTGCCCTATGCCTGGGGCATTGTCGAAACCCTGGTCCAGCAGCTACAGGCCGGTAAGGAGTGGGCCGATCATGCTGTGCCACCGCCCGATGAGCAAGCCCGTGGGCAGCTGCTACGGATGGTGGGCGGAGACGCTATTCGGGGAGCCGTTGAGCAGCACTTTGATATCAAGCTAGCCTTTCAGAACTGCCATAGACTGGCGGCATTTCAATACGATGCGCTGGATTCTGCCGCGTATCGCGACTTTATCTCAGTGCGCAGTCAGATTTTGAACCAGTCCCCTGAGCTTAAAGACTGCTAGTACCCTATGGAATCCTTCGACCTCACGTTGGTGGCCGGCCCTCCTGGGGTGGGTAAAACCACCTGGATTAGTCAGTTTCTCAAAAACGCTTCGCGTCCTTTGTTTTATTTGTGTCCTTGTGCTCAGGAGTCCGTTGATTTGGCCAAAATTGGCTATCGCTTTCCCTGGGTGTCGATTATTTCTGACGACCAGGCTGCCACCGTGCTGGCCGATTTACCAGACCAGGCTCAGGTTTTTATAGAGTTAGGCTTTCATCTAGATCTGGGGTCACCGCTTTTAGCCACGTTGCCTGGGCGGCGGATCGCCATCTTACCGCCTAGTTTAGAATCTTCTGAATGGCACAACTGGGCTGACGAGGTCATACCTAGTAACAACGATCAGGTGTCGGGTGATCTAACATCAGGTTCCGGCAAGCTACCGACCATATGGCGATCGCCGCTGACGGGACAAGTGTTTGATCCCCGCAGTCTGGATGAGGTATTAATTGAGCTGACAGGTGGAGCCTACGGTCAGATAATGCGCTTAAAAGGCATTTTTGAACTGCCGGATGGTCAGGCGTTCTATGTTGACTTTGTCAAAGGATTACCAGGTCTTGAATACACTGCACTAAAGTTGCCCCGCTGGCTACAGGGACGTCCTGATCGATTTAGCGGTCTGGAAATCGTCGGTCGTAATTTAGAGCAACAAACTATTGCCCAAACATTGCTAGCATCGTGTTTGGCCGATGATGTTTTGATTCAGTATCAGCGGCAGTACAACCAATTGCAGGCAGAAGAGACCGAGCAGGAGGCAGTAGTATGAAACTCGCGGTAATTTCTTGCATTCATGGTAACTACGAAGCGCTGAATGCGGTGTTGTCAGACATTGACGCCCAGAAAGCTGACCAGATTTACTGTCTAGGGGATCTGGTGGGCTATGGTCCCTATCCTAACGAGGTCGTGGATCGAATTCGCGGGTTGGAAATTCCCACCTGCCAGGGATGTTGGGATGAGGATATTGTGGAAGGCTTAAATGCCTGTGAATGTAGCTACCCCTCACAACTGGCAGAACAGCGGGGCAAACTGGCCCATGAATGGACCAATAACGAAATTCGACCCAATGTGCGGGAGTATTTGGCCACATTACCTGTGTCGTTAAAACGGGATAACCTTTGTTTTGTTCATGGCAGTCCCAACAGTCAGCATGAGTATTTGTTACCCAGTATGGATGGCTTTGCAGCGCTGGAACGGGTTCTCTCTGCCGATGCCGATGTGTTGTTCTGTGGTCATACCCATGTTCCCTATGTGCGAGAGTTAGCGGATGGCAAACTGTCGGTGACGGTGAAAAGTCCAGCCCAAACAGACTCTCCTCAACAGTTTGAGACATCGCTAAAACGTATTATTAATGCAGGTTCCGTAGGAGAACCCCGCCATGGTCGGCCCAATGCCACCTATGTTCTCTATGACACGGAGACAGCCCAGGTGACCCTGCGGGAAGTTGCCTATAACTATACCAGGACCTGTCTGGCTATCCTCGAAAAGGGATTGCCTTCTATCTTTGCATGGCGGTTAGCGCGGGGCATGGAGTTTGCGGAACGGGCGGACGATCCGACCCATGTATGTGAGCGCTAGATACTAAAACAACGGGGTAATAACTAGGTGAAGTGGGCAATCCTAAGTGGCATTGAAGGGAATCTGACGGCTTATGAGGCGGTGCTGCAGGATATCCGGCAGCAGGCGATCAGCGATCTCTACATTTTGGGGGATGTAGTTGGCCTGCAGGGGGATAATGAGGCAGTGATTCAGCGGCTGCAGATTCCTCGACCGGGGGAGTTAGAGCCCCAGGTATGTGTGGGCTGGTGGGAAGAGCAGTGTTTTAGTTTGCACGGGGTAAGCGGCCTGCAGGATGCGCCAGAGCTCATGGAGAAAGTTGGCGGCGATGGGGTAAAAGCGCTCTGGGACTCATTATCACGAGAGTCGGTACGGTGGTTGCGATCGCAACACTTTGGCTTCCACGAGCAGGATTGTTTACTGATCCACGGCAGCACCGTTAGCTATGCCGATGAGCTTACGCCGGATACTCCGGCGATTCAACTTTGCGATCGCTTAATTCGCGCTGATGCCAACCATCTCTTTTGTGGCCGTTCGGGTCTCACATTTGAATGCTGGGTTACCCCGGTGGAGCTACGTTCGACTGTAACCACCCTAGATGGTGTGCAAGCCCCTCAAAATTATGGCAAAACACCCCGCCAGGTTGTGGGTGTCGGCTCCGTGGGTCGCATCCCCGGCAAGTCTACCTACACGCTATTCAGCCCTGAAAATGGTCAGCTTTCTTTTAGAACTGTAAACTATGGCAAGGTAAAAGGGTTTGAGACAACAAAGTGATCAGAGCAAGCAAACATCACTGGGTTTGGTCACAGATTTTGCAGGATTCATCAGGTGCTATAGGTCCATTCTATGGATCTGTTAATGGCGACCCGCCGATCTCCATCGCCCCTAAAAAGTTAATAAAGGGTAACGACTCAACATTTTGACAGCAAGAATGATTATCATTTTTATGCGATCATAACCAGGTAACCATCCAATTACCCCGGTAACGGCCCCCCATAAAAGGCGAAGTGCAATGACGATCAGTCCCCCTAAGGAATTAACACGTCCCAGCCGCATGGGTGGACAGGTGCAGCATTATCACTGGACCTATCAGGGGCAAACAGTCACTATCGCCTACGAAACGTTGGGCGCAGGGCCGACAGTGTTGCTGCTGCCCGCGTTTAGCACCGTTTCAACCCGGGCAGAACTGGCTCAAATTGCTCAGGTGCTGGCATCTCAATTTCAGGTGATAGCCCTGGACTGGCTAGGGTTTGGTGATTCTGAGCGGCCTGCTTGCACCTATGAGCGATCGCTGTATCAGGCATTGCTCAAGGACTTTGTGCAAAACTGCTGTCCGCAGCCAGCGGGGATTTTGGCGGCAGGTCATGGGGCGGGGTATGCCCTCCACTTAGCTCAGACACAGGTAAGCACTCGGCTACTGCTGGTGGCTCCCACCTGGAAAGGCCCTCTGCGGGCCATGGGGGCACCCAGCTGGTTAGGGACTAATCTGAGAAACCTGGTGGGGTTGCCGATAGTTGGCTCTGCCCTCTATGGCGCAAACACCCACCCAGCTTTTCTCAAATGGATGTATCAGCGCCATGTGTTTGTGGATGAGGCGCGGCTGACGCCTACCTTTATTCAGCAGCGCCGCCGTATTACCCAGCAGCCGGGCGCTCGATTTGCCCCTGCCGCCTTTGTCACAGCGGCTCTGGATCCGATGTGCGATCGCACCGAATGGCTCCAGATAGCGACGGCCGTTACGGCCAACCCAAACACTGCTGTGCGGGTGATCTTGGCGGACCAGGCACCGCCCCAGTCTAAGGCTGAAATGCAGGCACTGTCAGAGCTGCCCGGTATCCATACCGATCATCTACCTGGCTCGCTGGGGCTATACGAAGAGTACGGTGCTGAGGTGGGTGCGATCGCACTTGCCCACTTTCAAGCATAGATAAACACCATTCAAGGAGACAATTCATGGTAACCGACAACACTTACAACACCGTGCCCGTAACCGTTTTGACCGGCTATTTAGGCGCGGGTAAAACCACCCTGCTAAATCGCATTCTCACCTATGAGCACGGCAAAAAAGTGGCGGTGATCGTCAACGAATTTGGTGAAGTGGGCATCGACAATCAACTAGTGGTGGATGCCGATGAAGAAGTGTTTGAAATGAATAACGGCTGTATCTGTTGCACCGTGCGGGGGGACCTGATTCGCATCATTGGTAACCTGATGAAGCGCCGCGACAAGTTTGACCATCTGGTGATTGAAACCACCGGTTTGGCGGATCCGGCTCCGGTGATCCAAACCTTCTTTGTGGATGATGAAGTGCAGTTGCAAACCCATCTGGATGCAGTAGTGACCGTGGTGGATGCTCGCCATATCTGGCAGCATTGGGATGCAGAAGAAGCCGTGGAGCAAATTGCCTTCGCTGACGTAATCTTGCTCAATAAGACTGACCTGGTCACCGAAGAGGAACTAACACAACTCGAACAGCGGATTCGAGGGATGAATGTGCTGGCCAAAGTCCATCGTACCCGTGATGCCCAGGTTGAAATGGATGCCATCCTTGGCGTCAGTGCCTTTGACCTGAATAAGGCGCTGCAAATTGATCCGGATTTTCTGAGTGAAACCGCCCATGAGCACGATGAAACCGTAGGCTCAGTTGCCCTGGTGGAATCAGGAGAAATGGATGGCGACAAACTGGAAGCCTGGATAGGGGAACTATTGCGCGACCACGGACCCAATATTTTTCGCATGAAGGGCATTCTCAATATGGCCGAGGAAGACAATCGATTTGTCTTTCAGGCGGTGCACATGTTGTTCGACAGTCGCCAAGATCGCCCCTGGAAACCAGATGAAACTCGTAAAAACGAACTGGTGTTTATTGGTCGTGATCTAGAGCAGCTAAATCTGGCAGAGCGTTTTCGAGATTGTTTGGTCAGCCAGTAATGCGTAGAAACATGCTCAAAACAAAGCAACAAACTGTGCTCAAACGGCTGTGGGACACTCGTCTTTCGGACTATGTCACAGCCGTTGCCTGGTCGCCCAATGGCACTCAACTTGCGGCCAGTTCTGGCGCGGGTGAGGTAGTACTCTACACGCCTGCAACGGGCGAATCCACCTGCCTACAAAGCTCCCAGGGAGAGTCTGTGGACGCCCTAGCCATCTCCGCCGATGGTAATTTCTTAGCAGCTGGGGGACAGGCAGGAACGGTTTGGGTCTGGCAGATTGACGGCGATTCGCCCACATTACTGACCACGTTGGAGCACGCCCGTACCTGGATTGATCGGCTGCAATGGCATCCCCATTCTCCGGAACTAGCCTTTAGTTTTGGGCGCTATGTGCAGGTGTGGCATGCGGTGGAGCAAACCGTTGTCACCACCTTAGATTTTGAAGATTCTTCCGTGTTAGATCTCGCCTGGAATCCTCAGGGGACAGAGCTATCGCTGGGGGGTAATCAGAGTATTAAAACCTGGCAGTCCCAGGACTGGGATGAGGACCCAGTGGTGAAGGAAGTGGGTGGGGCTAGTGTGGCGGTTGCCTGGTCACCGGATGGTAATTACCTGGCTTCGGGGAATAATGATCGGTCGGTTTTGGTGTGGGCGAAGGATCAGCCTGCTCCCTGGCGGATGCACGGGTTTTCTGGCAAGGTGCGGCAGTTGGCCTGGTCGAAATCGACGGTACGGGATGCGCCGTTGCTAGCGTCGATGAGTGGTGAAGGGGTGGTTGTGTGGACCAAGGCGGCTGATCCATCGAAGGGCTGGAATCCTCAGGTGTTGGATGCCCATGAAGGGATGGTGCAGGCAATTTCGTTTCGGCCCGGTACTTTATTACTAGCCTCTGCGGCTGAGGATGGGTGTTTGTATTTGTGGCAAAAGGCCCGTCGACTGGCGCAAATGTTGGAGGGGTCCTCTGGTGGATTTTCGTGTCTGGCCTGGTCTGAGCAGGGCACAATGCTAGCCGCTGGCAGTAGTGGAGGAGAACTTTGGGTATGGACTGAAACCACTAAAGGAAAAGGATTTAATTAGAACAGGTCAATCGGTTTTGGGTAGCATGCCACTTCCTCCCCTTTATACAGTTTGAAACTTGTCTGTGGACAAAAGAGGCGCAATTTTCTGCATGAAGGCGATCGCGCCTCTTCCTTAATTTTCAAAAAACTACAACTTCGAGCTTACTGGTGATTGTACAGCCGGATTCACTGGAAAATTTGTATCAACTGCGTCATCATCTTTTTGTCTAGGAACCAACCACTTGCCAAACTTAGCGTAGATCGCAGGAATCACTAGCAAGGTCAACGCGGTCGAGGTAAATAACCCACCTAACACAACGATCGCCAAGGGTTGCAAAATTTCGTTACCGGCCCCACTTGCGATCGCTAACGGAAGCATTCCTAGTGCAGAGGAGAGTGCTGTCATGAGAATGGCATTCACCCGCTCCAGTGAACCTTTCGTAATCACATCTTTCAGGTGCATTCCCTGAGCAAACTTATTGTTGTAGTTGTCTACGAGTAACAAGCCATTTCGAGTTGCAACACCAAACAGGGTGATAAAGCCAATCAAGGATGCGATCGATATCACACCGCCCGTCAAGAGGATCGAAACAATACCACCCACTAGCGCCAACGGTAAGTTGATCATAATGGCGATCGTGGCGGGTAGCGACTTCACGGAGAAGAACATTAGCACCGAAATCACGATCGCTGCCACAATGCTAAAAACCAGTAGGTTATTCGAGGCATTTTGCTCTGCCTCAAACTGCCCACCATATTGAATGAAGTAGCCATTGGGCAGTTGGACGTTTTGCCGAATTTGAGCTTGAATATCACCAACAACACTGCCGAGATCGCGTTCTGCCACGTTAGTGGAAACGACAATTAATCGGGAAACATCTTCCCGGTTCACCACATTGGCTCCCATGCCATAATCTACAGTTGCTACATCTCCTAACGAAATTGTTGCTCCGGTAGGCGTAGAAATGGGAATCGCGCTAATGGCATCTAGGCTATTGCGGGCGGCTTCGGTCAGCGAGACGAAGATATCAATCAACTGCTGATTTTCTGCCACCTGCGATACGACTCGACCGTTGATCGCGGTTTCTACAATGTCTGACAACTGCGCCATACTCAAGCCGTAGGTTGCCGCTGCCGATCGATTGTATTGAATTTGCACCTGGCGAATGGGCAGTTGCGGTTCAAGCTGCAAATCAACCACTCCAGCAATCGGTTCAATCACATCCTGCACCTGTTCCCCAATTCGCTGCAGTTCGGCTAAATCGGGTCCAAAGATTTTTACTGCGATCGCACTTCTCACCCCAGACAACACTTCATCCATTCGGTGTGAGATAAACCCACCGATATTCGGGGCAACACCGGGCAACTTGAGGAACGCCTCGCGCAATTGCTGCACACTGGCTTCCCGGTCTTTGAGCGCTACGTCACTCAGTTCCACGTCCACATGCGCCATGTTCACCCCGGCTCCATCGGCATCCCCGGGGGTACGTCCGGCTCTGACCTGCACCCACTCATACAGTGGATCGTCCTTGAGCGAATTTGCCAGGGCGATGCCTGCCCGATTTGTCATATCGAGGGAAACACCCGGAAATAAGACCATCGAGTTAACCATCGATTTTTCCTGGAATTCTGGCAGGAACACTCGTCCCAGCGAGGGGACGAGTGCGCAAGCAGCTACTAAAGCAGCCAGAGCTAATCCCAAAATGATTTGGGGCGATCGCAGTGACAGATTCAACAGCGGACGATACAACCGTTCTGCCCAGCGGGAAATAAAGGTGCCTTCCTGGGGTAAGGTTTGATTCGCCAACAGAATGGCACACAAGGCAGGTGAAAGAGTCATGGCAACCAGCGTTGAAGCCGCGATCGAGAGCAAATAGGCAACCCCCATCGGGGCAAAAATTCGCCCTTCCACGCCCGTCAAACTAAAGATCGGGGCAAACACCACGACGATAATCACCGTAGAAAAAATCACCGCCAACCGCACTTCTACAGAGGTGTTATACACCACCTGGAAGGGATGCTTGGGGTTGCCCTGCGCCTGATTCGTGCGGAGTCCCCGATAGCAGTTTTCCATATCCACGATCGAGTCATCTACGACCGAGCCAATGGCAACCACTAAGCCGCCCAGCGTCATCGTATTGATGCCCAAGCCCAAGGCTTTCATGAACATCAGCCCAATTAACAAGGACAACGGAATCGCGCTCAGGGTAATCACTGCTGTCCGCCAATTCATCAAAAACAGCAGCATAATCACCGAAACAATCAGAATGCCTTCAAGTAAGGACTTGCTGACGTTCCCAACCGCCGAGTCGATAAAGTTTGACTGTCGGAAGGTTTGCGCCACCTGCACATCCGCCGGAAAGTTCGGCTGCAAGGATTGCATTACTGCTTCCACTGCTTTGGTGACAGTAGGCGTATCGACATCGGGCTGCTTATTCACCATGATCACCACCGCAGGCTGACCATTGAAGCTGCCATCCCCTCGCTTCAAAGCGGCTCCGGTTTTAACTTCTGCCACATCTTTGAGCAAGATGGGTCTGCCATCCTGGACTTTCACCACCGATGATTGCAAATCGGTGATCGATTTCACCTGTCCAATGCCGCGCACCAAGAGTTCTTGACCACCCCCAATCAAGAAGCCGCCCGGAGCATTTGAGTTTGCGCCTCTGGCTGCATTGGTAACTTCCGTAAGGGAAACGTTGAGCGATCGCAGTTTTGTCGGGTCAACCAACACCTGTTCCTGTCGCTCATCGCCCCCGTAAATGGTGACATCCGTGACTCCTGGAACTGACAAAATCTGGCTGCTCAGGGTGCTATCCACTAAGCGGCGCAGATCCATCAGGTCGGTTTGCCCCTGTCCATTCACCGTGAAGGCATACATCAAAATGGTGCCCAACGGGGATGCTAGCGGTGAAATTTCAGGAGGATGCGTCCCTTCCGGCAGTTGATTGGTCACCTGTTGCAGCCGCTCTGTGACCGCTTGCCGTGCTTTGTAAATATCAGCATCCTGGTCAAATACTACCTGCACCATCGACAGCCCCACCTTCGAGGACGATCGCACCGTCGTCACTCCTGGCAAACCATTTACTGCACTTTCGATGGGCACCGTAATTTGCGATTCGACTTCTTCAGGGGCGAGTCCAGTCGCCTCAGTATGAATATCTACTTGAGGAGGGGCAAATTCGGGAAACACATCCAACGGCATTTGAGTGACGCTAAAAACGCCCCATACCGTAATTAAAATTGCACAAATAACAATGAACCACCGCTGCGCGATCGAGGTTTTCAGCGTTTGATTCAGAATTGAGTTAAACATAACAATATCTAAATATCCTTATCGGAAAATGTGCTCTTTTTCTGACGGGTACCGACAAATGCGATCGCACCTGCCATTCCAGCTAAAGCAACACCCACGACTACCAGGTATTTCGTCATGGGAAATCCTGATTCACCTTCATGACTGTGTGTCGTTCCTTGAGCGTGTGCCTGGGCATGGGCTTCATCACCCTGGGGTGAAACAACAGGACTGGGAGAAGCTTCAACAGGACTAGGAGAAGCCTCAGCAGGACTAGGAGAAACCGCCGCAGTCTGAGTTTTGCGTGATTCTGCAAACAACGATAAACTTCCCTGCGTCACAAGTTTTTCGCCGACAGACAACCCTTCAGTGATTTCAATCAACTCGCCCTTAGTCGTGCCCGTTTTGACTGAAACTGGCTCATAGAAATTCTCATATTGCACAAACACAAGCTGCTTGCCGTCCGCATCCACCAAGGCAGTCACGGGCACCATCACAACCGGACCCCCATCAGCAGCCGTTTCGATCGGCGTGACCACAATCCCCAAAATTTGATCGGTTTCAGGATTCACGTTGACACGCTGCACACCGCCTTCTGCCTGAAATTCATCCCCATGTCCAACGTGGGCAAAGACAACAGTGGGGGCACTGACCGCTAAACCGCAGGCAAGCATACAACTAATGAACAGAGTGGGCTTCATATCTACCTCCTCACAATGACGTGGGCTGAAAAAAATCCTTTACAGTCTGCCAAAGGGCAGATGAAAATCAGGTGAAATAGCAGCGGGTTAGGTAGAATCAAGCTCGTGGTTGATGTGCTTGCGGCGATGCGAGTTTTACTGGTAGAAGATGAAGCTGATTTGGGGCTGGCGATTAAGCAAGTTTTAGTCAGCGAAAAGTATGTCGTGGATTGGGTGCTAGATGGCGCTCAGGCATGGCAGTATCTGGAAAGCCAGTGGACAGACTACACGGTGGCAATCGTCGATTGGCTCCTCCCAGAACTCTCAGGATTGGATCTATGTAAAAAACTGAGACTGCACCAAAATCCCTTACCAGTCCTGATGCTAACGGCCCTGGGTCAACCAGAGAACCGAGTGACAGGGTTGGATGCAGGAGCCGATGATTACTTAGTCAAGCCGTTTGTCATGGAAGAGTTATTAGCGCGGTTGCGGGCACTCCAGCGGCGATCGCCCCAACTCCAGCCCCAAAACTTAACGGTTGGAGCCTTCACCCTCGACTATGCCAATAATGCTCTATTGATCACTGCTCTGTCGATCATGGGCACTCAACCGTCCCAAATAATTCCGCTCACCGTGAAGGAATTTCAGATTCTTGCCTACCTGATGCAAAATCCCGATCGCATCATTTCCGGCAGCAAAATTCGACATCAACTCTGGGATCTGGATGAGGAACCCATCAGTAATGTCGTTGCCGCTCAAATGCGGCTATTGCGACGGAAATTAGCGAGTTACGACTGTACCTGCCCAATTGAAACGATTCCCGGTCAGGGCTATCGTCTCAACACTGCTCTGTAAATTACCATCATGAACAGCTACCAACTGTTTCGTCGCAGTCGGACTCGTTTAGCCTTTTGGTATGCGCTGGTAATGGGAGCGATTTTGAGCCTGTCGGGGCTGGGGATGTATCGATCGCTGGTGCAGTCCAATTGGACTGCAATGGAGCGAGAAATAGAATCGATTGCGGGCACCCTTCATGACAGCCTAGAACCGATGCTGCCTACCTCAGAAGCTCCCACAGCAGTGTTACGCCGCATTTTGCCAGAACTTTGTTTAGCAGGACAACCCTGTAACACCAACCCGACGTTGATTCAAAGACATACCACTGGCATTAGCGATCGCAGCATTTACTATATCCGTTTGTTTGATCATCAGGGTACCCTCCTTGCTTTTTCACCCAATCAACCGCCATCCCTGCCGGAAACTCTAAACGGTTTCCCCTCGCAAACGTTTCGCGCCGCTAATGGTATTCGCTATCACCAATTCACCACGATTTTGCACAGTGCCCATTCGCATCATCAGGCAAATGAACCGAGTACCCATACATCCTGGGGCTATTTGCAGATTGGGCGCACGTTAGCAACCTTTGATGCTGAAACGCAGCGAATTCAATGGATTCTTCTGATTGGCTTGCCCATTGCCTTGCTGCTAGTGGGATGCTCTAGCTGGTGGCTCTCAGGACTAGCGATGCAGCCAATTTATCAGTCTTATCAGCAACAGCAACAGTTTACCGCTAACGCTGCCCATGAATTGAGATCGCCCCTTGCTAGCCTTTTGGCAACGGTAGAAGTAATCTTGCGCCTCCCTCCGACCAACCAACATGATATTCCAGTGATGCTCCAGACAGTAGAGCGGCAGGGGAGACGCTTAAGCCATTTGATTGCAGACTTATTGTTTTTGACCAGTCTTGAGCAAAATTCATCGCCCAGACCCTTTCAACCCTGTTGCTTGAATGATTTAATCAGTGATCTAACAGAAGAATTTTTAGAACTGGCAACGATTGCTGACATTCACCTCACCCATCAAATTCCAAATCACCAGGTTTATGTGTTGGGGAACGAGTCTCAGCTTTATCGTTTGGTGTCAAATTTAATTGCCAATGCAATTCAGTACACGCCTAATGGGGGTCAGGTCGGGATTAGTTTAACTACCTGCGATCGCATGGCATTGATCACCGTAAAAGATACGGGGATTGGGATTGCAGTTGTAGAACAAACCCGAATTTTTGATCGGTTCTACCGGGTTGATAGCGATCGCTCTCGCAAAACAGGCGGAACTGGATTGGGGTTAGCGATTGCTCAGGCGATTGCGCTCAAGCATCAAACCCGGATTAAAGTTGAAAGCCAAGCACATCAAGGCAGCATATTTACAGTCGAGCTAGCAACCCTATCCGGTTAATTCGGGGCAGCCAGCAACGATGAATGTATGTCGAGTCAGTCAGCCAAAGCAGCACAAACAATCCTGGTGCCGCGCCCCCATATAGACTTGAAGTTCCTTGTCACCCTTTAAGCTTGGCGGTAGTCGCCCTGAATGCGCTGGTGGCAACCCTGATAGAAAAACCTGATTGCCACTGCTACCCCACCCATCCTGAGATCACTTCACAGACAACAAAAGACTACTCAATACCCTCCAAGCGCCAGGGAACCGGATCAATCGACACCCCATGCACGTAAAGACCCCAATGCAGGTGCGGACCGGTTGATGCCCCCGTTGACCCAACTCCGCCGATCACCTGTCCGGCGGTAACAAAGTCTCCTTCGGCAACGTCTATGCGGCTCAGGTGAATCATAATGCTCAACACGCCCTGACCGTGGTCGATACCGATGGTGTTGCCGTGTACCTCGAAGCCGTCAACCACCCGTCCTACCAGTCGGATGTAACCCGCCGCTGGAGAGACAACCGGCGACCCGGTAGCGGCAGCGTAGTCCACACCTCGGTGGTAATAGTCTTCGGCAAACACGCCGTTGTAATATCGCCGGACGCCAAATTCAGTACTCACGCTGCCCTGGCTAGGACGGGTCAGAGCCCCTTGCCAGTGGCGCTCTGGCGTGACGATGCGCTTAAATTCAGCGACGCGGTCAAATTCGTGATCGGTCCCCAGGTCGCTGCTGCCCTCAGGGAGCCAAATGCGCTGGGTGGTAAAGGAGCGACCCGCCAGATTGACCGTTAGGCGGCGCGACGAGCCTGCGGCAGAGACATCCAACGTCAGCTGTCCGGGCGTATCCAGCGGACTGGTGGGAATCAACGCTCGGTAGCGATTGCCGGATACTAGAAAGCTGGGATAGTCGGTGCCTTTGACTGAAACAACCGGGGCCGTGCTAACATCTGCAGCGCCGGAGATGACCACCGAGATGGTATCGCCCAGCCTAGGGTTGGTTGGGGAGAGGGTCACCTCGTAGGCATGGGCGGCAGGACTCCAAAGGCTGCCACTGGCAACTGTACCTACCATCGCCCCTGCCATTGTGAGAAAAGCGCGACGCTGTAGGCGAGGGGGAATGACAGAACTGATTTTGGGTTGTTTCATAGCTGTTGTGATTGGGGTGAATAACAATTTTACAGGTATCAACTCAAGCTGGGAAATCTCGGCTAGGACTAGGGTAGCAACTCAAAGTGGGACGTTTTCCCAAGGATAGTATTCAGAAGTCAGGAATCAGGGCCTCACTGGCTTCTGGCCCCTGACGCCCCACCTAGTCAGGGGCCAGAAGTCAGAAAGGGAGCCTATTTCAAATCCCGTAGGGCTTTGCTCTTTTTGAATATTGGTATTCGCTCCAACGTAAAAGGGAGCCCCTTCGTCCGCACAAATGGAGGTGTTAGGAGCGATGATCACATTTTCGCCCAATTGCCCATCCCCAATCAGACTGCATTGGGGATGGGCATAGGCAGAAGCTGGAATTCTAGGCTCATCCTGGTCGTGATCCCAGGGTGTGGGTGGGGCGGGTTGATGACGCAGCGGCATAGTACCTTCCTCGGCTCAAATCTGAACTTGCTAACAAATGCAGTCGTTGCTGCAGCAGGAGAGGTCATCGAGGAAGAGTCTAGCCTGGCGGTATTGTTCCAATGGAGCGGGATCGATTTGAAGACGGTTTGCGATCGCATTAGCGATTACGGCAAAGCGCTGACGAAATTTATAGATGAAGCAAAAAATCAAATCCCCGTGGCGCACGGAAGGCCCGCTCACAAAGAGGCCAGGGGTGAGAGTGGATTCATCATTTTCAGTGAGGGCAGCATAGCCTTTAGACCAGTTGAGCAAGGGCGCAATCTGTTTCAAACTGGTGTCGAAACCGGTGCAGAGAATGGGAGGATGTACCGTTACCCACTTCTGGTATTCGCTGTAGACCGCGTAGCCGCTGGGGGTAGGTTTGACCGCTTCGATGGATGCGTCACTTACCATGTTCAGGCGACCGGTACGATAGACAAATTCCAGACGCTGCAGCGTGTAGGGCGATAGGGATACGCTGGGATCAGTATCAGGATCGGCCCAAGCTCCAGAGCGATCGAGCACGCTGACTTTCTTTCCCATGGCCACTAAATTGGCCGCTGCATCCATCCCGCTTTCGTAGCCGCCGATAATGATGAATTCGTCGCCCTCTAGATCCGCCCACGACCGAATTTGAGAGTTATGGATGCAGTGCTGTGCTCCCGGAAAGGGATTGAGATGGGGATATTGATACTCCCCGGCAGCCCAAATGACAAATTGTGTGCGGATGTCTCCAGCTGTAGTATGTAGCTTAAAACCCCCCTGGGACAACGGCTCGACGACCTTTACGTCAACTTTAGTCTGAATCGGTAACGTAAAGTGATTGGCAACAGTTTGCAGATACAGGGCGTATTGCTTGCCGTCGATGTGCTCTCGACGAAATGCGATCGCAGGCGAGGTCTTCAAGGTCACCGCATTCAGGTCGAGCAGTCCAAAGCCATGGCTGGGAAATGACGGGGTGATGAAGCTCATCTCCTTAGGCCAGCGGCTAAAGGAGGCTCCCACCTGGTGTCTTTCTAAAATTGTGAAGTGCTCCAGCCCCAGTTCTTTGAGCACAGCGCCACAGCCGATGCCAGCTGCTCCCGCGCCGACAATCACAACGTCATAGGAGAAATCCGTTCGGGGTTGGCTCACACTGGTTTATCTGAATGATTAAAGACACAGAAATGATAATCATTATCAATTTATTTGCCTAGGGGCTATCGGGTTAGGGTTAGACGGGCAGGCCAATGGCGTCAGCCCTCTCTGGTTACATGACAGAAAACCACTATAAGTTCATGAATAGGGAGGAGTTTCCTCAATAGTTATAACAGGTGTTATAACAATGGTGTCACGTTATGAGGGATTGCATAATGAGTATCCGTACAGAGCGAACCATTACAAAGATAGGTAATTCGGCTGGGATAACCTTGCCTGCTGAGGTCCTTGCTAAGCTAGGTGTCACTACAGGAGAGAAGGTACATTTAGTTGAAATGGATGGCGGGAACTTTATGATTACCGCTTATGACCCTGATTTCGAGGAAGCTATGGCTATTTATGCCAAGGAAAGCAATCGTTACAAAGACGTTTTCAAGGCGCTTGCGGATGCTTGAACCACGTTGGGTTACCAGGGCCATGATTGAATCGGCCCACTATGATCAAATCCAAAAAACTGGTGGTACACAAGGCATACTGGATGAAAACGAATTAGAGTCCCTAATAGCTAGGCCCAAAAACCATCTAGCTTATAGGCAGGCGGTCGATATATTTGACCTAGCTGCTTGCTATTTGTGGGGCTTCGCTTGCACCCAGGTCTTTGCCGATGGAAACAAGAGAGCAGGCTTATCTGCTCTCTTGATGTTTTTGGGGTTGAATGGCTATCGATTGACTTGCGATCGCGAGCCTTTGGTACTGATGGTGCTTTCAGTTGCCAATAAAAAAATGAGTCAAGACGACGTTGCCATTTGGCTAAGAGAGAACGTTGAACAGTGGGACGACAACGAGCCTTAGCTACTCCTCCGACAATGGAGTAGAAGTTTGCAATTTAAGCCTAAAGCCTACATTTCATAGCAGTGGATAATGCCCCTGACCCTTGCTGTCTAAACCCAGCTCCCAAGGGAGATTTTTCAAGCCATTGTTGTCCATAAACGGCGGGGGCTGTTTGCACAGATACCAGCCCCAGACTAAAATCGCCTATGAGCACTAACCCATAGGCGATTTGGCTTAAGTGCGATGGTCAGAGACCGGCCTTAGGCCATCGCACTTAAGCCTTGTCCACGTCCATGTTCGCTACTTTTTCTGGCTCACGGGGAAGCGGGTTTAGTTCGAAGATAGGCAATGTGAGGACCACCGGGCAAATGGTTTGCATTGATCACAAACTGGATCTTAAGGCAATGGAAGAAAAACTGATGAACTGTGTCGCAGAAGGAGGATAAACGACGTCTAAGCAATTTCAGACGTGCAACTGAGGGAGGCTTATACTGAACTTGTCTACCTAATCACCCATATAGGGATATTTGGCTGAAAAGTTTCTACCTAATACCCCCTTTTTGCTACATCAAGTGGGAAATTCCCCCCTAGTAAAACGTTAGCAACATCTTACAGATATAAAAGATTGATAAAAATGGATCAAAATCAGGCAAAAAAAATCTTCATTACATTTCTTGATCTTGTTGCATCAATTAAGGATAAAGAGTCATGCGATCCTAGTTTGCCTCTCGATAATTTAGGACTTCGGTATTCATCCTTCTGTCATGATGGATCTATATTTAGACTGAAAGGATACTACAATTATCAAAAAATGGAAGATTGTGTCGAACAACTTTGGGGCATTAATACAGAGATAAGACAAACGCTATCGTCAAAGAGTATAAAAGATAAAGTAGTTGAACTAATATTTCAATATCAAGAGAATCAAAGCAGTATTACACCTAATTCTTTTCAGAAATTGATAGATGAACTGCTTAAAATTCCAGAGAAAATTTTTTTAGTGCTATGCTCGGTCTATGGATCATCTTTAGATGGAAATAACTCAAGTGAGTTAGGACCTTTCACTCTATATACATGGGATTCGTACCAAGAATTCATAAATAAAAATCCCAAAAATGTTTCTATCGTTGACTCTCTCTTAGAAGAACACAGGGAATGCAAAGAACTAGATAAGACTTACCCATCAGATTTCCCAATGTTGGAAGACTTAGGAAGAATTTTTATAAGCGTTCAGGTTTTAGCAAGAGATTGCGACAGAGCTTTAGAATTAGCTGCTCAACGATTTAACCAGTTTGAAAATGTAGTTAGCTACATGCTTGGCTATGAAGCCAAAAGCTTTGACTTCGGTGTGATTAGCTCCTCTTCTCTGATTTTAGTAGAAAGCTTATTAATATCTGGACAGTGCGAAGTTCATCTCTAACTGGTGAAAGTCTCTAAAAAAGAACATCCCAGTACCCAAACGGTCTGGAATGTCCGAAACTGGCTGAAACCATTACAATCAGCCAGTTCCATTATGGAGTT